>NZ_DAINST010000009.1:21800-56845 GCF_036741115.1 Dietzia sp. | reverse complement strand
CGAGGAATCCGTTTCCGCCGTGCGCGCCGATCGAGCGCTGCCGCGCGGAGAGCAGCGGGTCGTCGGGCCGGGGGAACGGGATCCGGTCGATGATGACGAGGGAGAGCGAGGGCCCCGGGACGTCCACGCCCTGCCAGAGCGTCAACGTGCCGACGAGCGTGGTCGCCGGGTCCTCGGCGAAACGACGCACGAGGTTCGGCATGGAGTCCTCGCCCTGGAGGAGGACCGGCGTGTCGAGCTCCGCGCGCAGGTGCTCGGCGGCCTCTCGGGCGCCGCGCATCGAGGAGAACAGCCCGAGGGCGCGGCCGCCGGCGGCGCGGATGAGCGAGACCATTTCCGCGTTCGTCTCGGGGGAGGCACCGTCGCGGCCGGGTGCGGGGAGGTGCTTGGCCACGTAGAGGATCGCGTTGCGCGAGTAGTCGAACGGGGAGCCGACGTCGAGGCCGGTCCAGCGCAAATGGACCTCTTCCTTTATCGAGTCGCCTGCATCTGCACGAACGGCGCTCTCGGTGCCGACATCGGCCTCGGGGAGGAGCTCGGTGGAGCTCGACGCCGAACCGGCGCGGCCGGGGCGCCCGGACGTCTCCTCTGCCCTGGGGAGGCCCCACGCCGTGGCGAGCGCGCCGAAATTGCCGCCGGTGGTGAGCGTCGCGGAGGTGAGCACCACGGTGGACTCGGCGAAGAGGCGGGTGCGGAGCAGGCCGGCGACGGTGAGCGGCGCTACCCGCAGCACGAGTCCGCGGCGATTCTCGTCCGAGAGCCAGACGATCTCCTGGCGCTCCGTGACGGGCTTGTCGAACGAGGAAACGATGCGCTCGGCGGCCTCGGTGACCTCGTCGAGAGCGGCGGCCGCCTGCTTGCGTGCGGAGGCGCCCTCGGGATCGTTCGCGGCCTCGCCCGGCTTCGACGCGGCGATGGTCGCGCGGCAGTTCGCCGAGGCCTCGCGGACTCCGTTGATCGCCATCGCGGCGTCCTCGGAGATCTGGTCCCAGCGGTCGCGCTTCTCTTCGGCGAGCACCATGGCGAGGCCGTCGGCGGCCTCCTCGAGGCGCTGCACCGAGGCGTCGGAGGCGTGCTTCCGCGCGCGCTTCGCCGCCGCCGACGCCGCTGCCCCCGTGAGCTCGGCGGTGGACACGCCCGTGACCCTGTCGGACAGCTCGTGGGCCTCGTCGACGACCACTACGTCGTGCTCGGGGAGGATCGACGCGTCGGTCATCGCATCGATGGCGAGGAGCGCGTGGTTGGTGACCACGACATCGGCCTGTGCGGCCCTGTCGCGGGCGGCCTCGGCGAAGCATTCCTCCACGTCCGGGCACAGCGAGCCCATGCACTCGCGTGCCGTGACGGAGACTTGGCGCCACGCCTGGTCCGAGACGCCGCGGGTGAGCTCGTCGCGGTCGCCGCTCTCGGTGTCCTGCGCCCAGTCGTGCAGGCGCGAGATCTCCTTGCCGAGCCACGAAGTGGGGCCGGCGGCTGCGGCTGCGCCGGGCTCGTCGAAGAGATCGAGCTCCTCCTCGGCGCTGCCGCCCGAGCGGATCTTGTTGAGACAGAGGTAGTTCCCTCGCCCCTTGAGGATCGCGAACGCGGGCGCTGTGCCGAGCTCGGGCTCGAGCGCCTCGACGAGCCGCGGCAGGTCTCGCTCGACGAGCTGGTTCTGCAGCGCGAGAGTAGCAGTGGAGACGACGACTGGCGTGCCCGAGCTCGCGGCGTGCCGGATCGAGGGGACGAGATACGCCATAGATTTACCGGTGCCGGTGCCCGCCTGGACCGCGAGGTGCTCGCCCGTATCCATCGACTTGGCGACGGCCTTGGCCATCTCGATCTGCCCCTCGCGGCGCGAGCCCCCCAGGGCCGTGACGGCGGCGTCGAGGAGCTCGGGGACGCTGGGCAGATCGGCGGAACTCACTCGGGCAATGGTAGACGGCCCGGCCCGGGAGGCGGGAACGGACGGCGGCTGCGGGGCGAGCCGGCGCTCAGGACTGCAGGTGGCCGCGGATCTCCGCGCCGTCGGTGGCGAGTTCGTCGAGCGCTGCGCGGCCGCGCTGCGGGTCGACGGCCGCGGTGAGGTCTGCGCGGATCGCCGTCACAAAGCCCTCCCGCAGGGCGTCGGAGGCGGTGGCCCGCACGCAGTGATCGGTGGCGATGCCCACGACGTCCACGCTCCGCACACCCGCGGCGCGCAGCCACTCGGCAAGCGCGGCGCCCTCGCCCTCGCCGGCGGCGAGGCGGCCCTCGAAGCCCGAGTACGCAGCCTCGAAGGCGCCCTTGTCGAAGATCGCGTCGAAGTGCACCCCGGCGAGCTCGGGCCGCAGCTCGGCGCCCGCGGTGCCTCGCACGCAGTGCACGGGCCAGGTGTCCACGAAATCCGGGGTGTCGGAGAAGTGCGCGCCCGGGTCGACGTGCATGTCGCGGGTCGCGACGACGAGCCGATAGCCGTGCTCCCCGGCGAGCAGTTCGGCGACGCGCTCGGCGACCCCGTCGGCGCCGGCAACGCCGAGGGCGCCGCCGGGGCAGAAATCGTTCTGCACGTCGACGACCAGGAGCGCGTCGGCGCGGCTCATCGTCCGATCACCCTGACGGCGAGCGCCGGGTCCCCCTCGGCGAGCGAGAGCCCTTCCCATGGCAAGGTGATCCGAGCGTCGGCCTGGAGCCGCCGCGAGTCCTCGAGGGAGGGGAGCGCGGATACCGGTTCGCCGCCGACGAACAGCGGACGTAGGAGGGGCCGAACCTCGTTGACGCGGGGCTCCTCGGCGAGGGCCGAGACGTCGGCGCCGACGGGTGTGAGTACCTCCTCCAGCGCGGTGCCCGTCGAGCGGTAGGTGCGGTAGGCGTCCTTGGCCCCGGGCAGCGTCTCCTTGTGCGCGGAGCGCTTGGCCACGGGGATGCCGTCGA
Source organism: Dietzia sp. (assembly GCF_036741115.1). NCBI lineage: Bacteria > Bacillati > Actinomycetota > Actinomycetes > Mycobacteriales > Dietziaceae > Dietzia > Dietzia sp. Next base: position 53,953 of record NZ_DAINST010000009.1, on the reverse strand, counting down.
CCTCGACGAGCTTGTAGACCATCGACGCGGTCGGCGCGCCCGAGCCGGTGACGAGGCGCGTGCCGATGCCGTAGGCGTCGACGGGCTCGGCGCGAAGGCCGGCAATGGCATACTCGTCGAGGTCGCCGGAGACGACGATGCGCGTGTCCCCGGCGCCGAGCTCGTCGAGCTGGCGCCGGACCTGGCGGGCGAGGACGCCGAGGTCGCCCGAATCGATGCGGACGGCGCCCAACCGCGGGCCGGCGACCTCGATGGCGTTGGCGACGCCCTGGGTGATGTCGTAGGTGTCGACGAGAAGCGTGGTGCCCACGCCGAGAGCGTCGACCTGCGCGCGGAACGCGGCCTTCTCGTCGGCGCCCGAGGGTCTGGTGTGCAGCAGCGTGAACGCGTGGGCGCTCGTCCCGGCGGACGGGACGCCCCAGCGGCGCTCGGCCTCGAGGTTCGAGGTCGAGGTGAACCCCGTGAGGTACGCGGCACGTGCCGCGGCGACCGCCGCCTCCTCGTGCGCGCGCCGGGAGCCCATCTCGATGAGCGCGCGGCCGTCCCCGACCGAGACCATGCGCGCGCCTGCGGAGGCGACAGCGCAGTCGTGGTTGAGTACCGAGAGGATGAGGGTCTCGAGGATCACGCACTCGGCGAAGCCGCCGGTGACACGGAGGATCGGGGAATTGGGGAAGTACAGCTCGCCCTCGGCGTAGGCGTCGATGTCCCCGCGGAACCGGTAGCCGCGCAGCCACTCGAGCGTCGCGGCGTCGATGGAGTCTCCGAGCGCGGCGATCTCGGCCTCGCCGAAACGGAATTCGGAGAGCCGCTCGACCAGCCGGCCGATGCCGGCGACTACTCCGTACCTGCGGCGCAACGGGAGACGACGGGCGAAGACCTCGAAGGTGCAGCGGCGGTCCGCCGTGCCGTCGGCCAGAGCCGCGCGGATCATCGTCAGCTCGTAGTGGTCCGTCAGGAGGGCGGTGGAGGGGGCTGCCTGGGTGCTCACGGGCTCAAGGTTACGGGCGCGCGTCGCCGGGGCGCACGTATCGTTGGGGCATGTACTGCGCATGGTCCATGGATGCCGCCGTGGCGGAACCGCCGGCGGGTTCGCTCGTGTCCCCGTCGGCGTCTCCGGCCGCTGCTTTGTCGGCCTCCTCTCCGGCGCCCCTCGCCAGCCCTGCCGTCGAGGAGACCACGGAGCTCTCGGGCGGCGAGAACAACCCATGGGTGTGCGTAGTCTGGGACGACCCGGTCAACCTCATGAGCTACGTGACCTTCGTTCTCCAGCGCACCTTCGGTTATGACAGGGGCAAGGCCCACGATCTCATGCTCGCGATCCACAACGAGGGCAAGTGTGCCGTGGCGTCGGGGAGCCGGGACGACATGGAGAACGCCGTCCGGAAGCTGCAGGAGGCCGGCCTGTGGGCGACCCTGCAGAAGGGGGAGTAGAGACGTGGAGCGGCAACGGAGATTCGCCCGCAAGTCCGGGCTGCGGGGCGTCCGCTTCAAGGCGCGGATCGAGCCCGGCGAGGCGATGCTCGTCAAGGAGGTCGTCGCCGAGGTCATGCAGCTCCTGCGTACGCGTCTCGAGGCCGGGGAGCAGGACGAGCTGGCGAAGATCACCGGGATCCGTTCGGGCAATTCCGAGGCGCCCGAGTATCCGCCGCTCGCGCGGCTCGTCCCCGATTTCCTCCCGCCCGCAGGCACCCCGCGTGCGCGGCCGCGGCCGGAGGACTCCGGCGAAGGCGGCAGCGGCGAAGGCGATCTGGGCGAAGGTACGGCCGCGGATGACGGCGCAGGTGCCGGTTCCGGAGACGGCGCCAGCGCCGGCGACGGCACCGCCCCGGAGAACAGCGGGCCCGACGCCGCGGAGGTCGATCGCGAGAACGCCGCGATGCGCATGCTCCACGAACCGGAGATCGTCGAGAGCAAGCTCATCGCGGGCGAGACCCTCATCCGCTCGGTGCCGAGCAGGGGCGGCTCGATTTCGCTCAACGAGGAGCAGGCGCTCGCGTGGCTGCAGTCCCTCAACGACGTCCGGCTCGTGCTCGGCGAGCTCCTCATCCGCGCGGCCGACGCCCCCGGCGCCGCCGACCTCGGCTCCAACGGCGCCCCGCGTCCGGGCTGGTACCGGGCCGCGGTGCCCGAGGAGATGCCGGCGGAGGACTCCAAGGAGTTTATGCCGTGGCAGGCCTATCACTGGTGCGCGATGATGCAGGAAGATCTCATCGAGGCGATGTCTTCATGAACCGCAGCTTTCAGGGCCCGGGCAGCGTGCCGGGACTCGGTGCGGCCCCCGTGCGGAACGCTGGCATCGACAAGCGGCGGCCGAGCACCGGCCGCTCCGCCGCCTTCATCACCCTCGGCATCATGCTCGCCACTATGTGGGTGCTCGAGGGCATCGACCAGCTTCTCGGCGGCAGCCTCGACAACGAGGGCGTCCACCCGCTCAGCGTCGACGGACTCACAGGCATCCTCCTCGCACCGCTGCTGCACGCGAATTGGGCGCACCTCATCGGCAACACCATCCCGCTGCTCGTGATCGGCTCGATCATCGCGCTCTCGGGATTCAAGAACTTCCTCCTCGTGACGGCCGCCGGCTGGATCCTCTCCGGCGCCCTCACGTGGCTCATCGGCGGGACCGGGACGGTGCACCTCGGCGCCTCGGGGATCGTCTTCGCGTACATCGTCTACGTCGTCGTGCGCGGCGCGTTCACCCGCCGGCCGCTGCACATCCTCGTCGGCCTGGCGGCGGCGGTGTACTACGGCCTCGTCATCGTCGGCGGGATCGTCCCGTTCGGCAACGAGGGCATCTCGTGGCAGGGGCACCTCGGTGGCGCCATCGGCGGCGTGTTCGCGGCGTCCCGCCTCGGCCGCGGCAAGGCGGCGTCCGCGCGATGAGCACCTCCGCCGTCACGAGCGATTCGGGCCCCGAGCCGAGTGCGGGCAGAACGGACAACAGCGCGCCGATCGGCATCTTCGACTCCGGGGTCGGGGGACTCACCGTCGCGCGTTCGGTGATGGACCAGCTGCCCGGCGAGGGGATCGTGTACGTCGGGGACACGGCGAATGGGCCGTACGGCCCGCTGCCGCTCGCCGAGGCCAGGCGCCATTCGGTCGCGGTGGCCGATGCGCTCGTCGAGCGCGGCGTCAAGGCGCTGGTCATCGCATGCAACACGGCGACCGCGGCGAGCCTCGACGTGCTCCGCGAGCGCTACGAAGTGCCCGTCGTCGAAGTCATCACGCCGGCCGTGCGCCGCGCCGTCGCCACGACGCGCTCGGGGCGGATCGGGGTCATCGGCACGCAGGGCACGGTCGCCTCTGGCGCATACCAGCGCGCCTTCGCCGAACGCGGGGTCGACGCGACTGCCGTGGCCTGTCCGAGATTCGTCGATTTCGTCGAGCGCGGCATCACTTCGGGGCGGCAGATCCTCGGGCTCGCGGAGGCCTACCTCGCCCCGCTTCGCGCCGCGGACTCCGACACCGTGGTCCTTGGCTGCACGCACTATCCGCTGCTGTCCGGCGTCATCCAGCTGTCGCTCGGGCCCGAGGTGTCGCTCGTCTCCTCGGCGGAGGAGACCGCGAAGGATCTTCTCGCGGTGTTGACGGAAAAGGGCGCACTCGCCGAGCCCGCGTCGCTCTCCGCTGAGGGGGAGGAGCAGGTGCCCGTGATCCGCGAATTCCTGTCCACGGGCGACCCGTACCGGTTCACGAACCTCGCCAAGCGCTTCCTCGGCCCCGGAGTGGGCAGGGCCGGGCATCTCGACGTGGGTTGACCGGGATCGAACCGGGGGCCCGGGGTAGGGACGTAGCCTGCGTTCGCGCGCGGCACATCTGGCACCATGGGTTCATGCAGCTGACCGTCATCGGTAGTTCGGGCTCACTCTCGGGCCCGCAATCCACGGCCTCGTGTTACCTCGTGGAGCTCCCCGGCTACAGGCCCATCGTCATGGACCTCGGGCCGGGCAGTATCGGGCGGCTCCAGCGCCATATCGACCCGGGTTCGGCGACGCTGTTCCTCAGCCACCTCCACGCCGACCACTGCCTCGACGTCCCCGCGCTCCTAGTGTGGCGGCGCTTCGGCCCCAACACCTACGCCGAGCGCGCGGAGGTCTACGCGCCCGCCGGCGCCGCCGAGCGGCTCGGCCGCGCCTCGGCAGAATCCGTCGACGAGGTGGACGACGTCTCGGATACCCTCGCGATGCACGACTGGGACCCGGAGAACCCCGTCGAACTGCACGGGGAGGACGGCGTGCACGTCGCCTCCGTCCGCACGGCCAAGGTCTTCCACCCGCCGCTGAGCTTCGCGATCCGGATCGACACCCCCTACGGCGCCTCGCTCACGTTCTCCGGGGACACGGCGTTCTGCTCGGAGCTGATCGACCTCGCCCGCGGCAGCGACGTGCTGCTCTGCGAGGCATCGTGGGAGCACCCGGGGGAGCACCCCGAGGGCGTGCACATGTCCGGCACGGAAGCCGGCCGCACGGCGCGCGAGGCGGGCGTCCGGATGCTCGTGCTCACCCACATCCCGCCGTGGACCGACACCGCCGCGGTCGAGCGCGAGGCCCGCGCCGAATTCTCCGGCGAGATCCTCGTCGCCGAGCCGGGCCTGCAGTTCACCCTCGACTACTGATTCGGCCGCCGACGCACCGCACGTACCCTGGTCCCCGTGACTACGCAACGCGCAGACGGCAGAGCCGCAGACGAACTGAGGAACGTATCCATCACCCGCGGGTTCACCTCTCACCCCGCTGGCAGCGTGCTCGTGGAGTTCGGGAACACCCGGGTCATGTGCACCGCGAGCGTCGAGCAGGGCGTTCCCCGCTGGCGGAAGGGCTCGGGCCTCGGCTGGTTGACGGCGGAGTACGCCATGCTCCCGGCCGCCACCCACGAGCGCTCCCGCCGAGAATCCGTCAAGGGGAAGGTCTCCGGGCGGACCCAGGAGATCTCCCGGCTCGTCGGTCGCTCGCTCCGCGCGGCGATCGATCTGTCGGCGCTCGGTGAGAACACCATCGCCCTCGACTGCGACGTGCTGCAGGCGGATGGCGGGACGAGGACCGCGGCGATCACGGGCGCCTACGTGGCGCTGGCCGACGCCGTCACGTGGCTCCAGTCCGCGGGAAGCGTGAGCGGCAACCCGCTCACGGGCCACGTCGCTGCGGTGAGCGTCGGAGTGATCGACGGGGACGTGCGCCTCGACCTCCCGTACGAGGAGGATTCGCGGGCCGAGGTCGACCTCAACATCGTCGGGTTCTCCGGCGGCAAGCTCGTCGAGGTGCAGGGCACTGCCGAAGGCGAGCCCTTCGACCGCGACGCGATGTCGGCGATGCTCGATCTCGGGCAGAAGGGGATCGCGGAGCTCATCGAGATGCAGGCGAAGGCGCTCGATGCGCCGTACCCGGGCGAGCTCCCCTCGCCCACTCAGGCGAAGTAGCGGTGGCCGCCGTGCGGCTGCTCGTGGCGAGCAGGAACGCGAAAAAGCTCGTCGAGCTCCGGCGGGTGCTCGACGCCGCCGGGGTCGAGGGGATCGAGCCGGTCGGGCTCGACTCCGTGCCCGAGTATCCGGAAGAGCCCGAGACGGGGGCGACCTTCACGGAGAACGCGCTGATCAAGGCACGCTCCGGCGCCGCGGCGACGGGGCTGCCGTGCCTCGCTGACGATTCGGGGATCGCCGTTGATGCGCTGGGCGGCATGCCGGGGGTGCTCTCCGCGCGCTGGTCGGGCGGTCACGGCGACGACGAGGCGAACAACGCGCTTCTCCTCGGCCAGCTCGGGGACGTGCCCGACGAGCGCCGCGGCGCCGCCTTCGTCTCGACCGTCGCGCTCGTGGTGCCTGGTGGCGCCGGAGAGACGGTCACCGAGGGCCGATGGGAGGGCGAGATCCTCCGGGCGCCCCGCGGTTCGAGCGGGTTCGGCTACGACTCGCTGTTCCTGCCCGCAGGCTCCGAGCGCTCGGCGGCCGAGCTGAGCCCGGAGGAGAAGGACGCCGACTCCCACCGCGGACGTGCTCTCCGCGCCCTGCTCCCCGCACTGCGCGCGCTCGCTGCGGGCGAGGAGCTCCCCACGAACTGAGCCGGGCGCGCGCCCGACGAAGGCCCGGCGCCGGCCGGTGGGCACTGGCAGGATGGGCGGCATGTCCTATTTCTTTCGTCGCCGCGACGCACGATTCGCCCGGGACGAACCCCCGGCGCGGCGGCGCGGATACGAGGAGAACAGCGGGCACCTGGGCGCGGCAGCCGGGTCCACTGAGCCGACCCTGCCCCGCCCTGCCGCACACCCGCGCGTGCGGCGCTCACGAATCCGCTTCGTCGCAATGTTCGTCGTCGGCCTCGCCGTCATGTTCGTCGCGAGCCCGGCATTGGGGTGGATGGTGGCGCCTGCGGCGGGCTGGTTCGTCGCGGCCGTGCTCTACGACGTCCTCGTCTGGCGCTCGATCTCCCGGATGGACGCCGAGGAGACGAGGAAGCACGCCCAGGTCGAGGATCCCTCGCGGGCCGCGCGGGAGCTGCTGCTCCTGTCCGTCAACGTCGCGTCCATCATCGCCGTCGTCATCCTCATCGTCGCGACTTCGCATGTGAGTAAGCACGTGGGCTTCGCCTACGCCGTGCTCGCACTCGCCACCGTGGCCGCGTCCTGGGTGTTGCTCCACACGATGTTCACGCTGCGGTACGCGGCGTTGTACTATTCTGTGGATCCGCCCGACGGCGTGTACTTCAACGAGAATAAGCGCCCGTGCTACGCGGATTTCGCATACATCGCCTTCACGATCGGCATGTCCTTCGCCGTCTCCGACCCTGCGGTGATCACCACCGAGTTCCGCAAGCTCGTGCTCCAACACACGTTCCTCGCGTACATCTACGGAACGACCATCGTCGCCACGACGGTGAGCCTCATCGTCGGCCTATTCTGACCAGCCGGCTCGGCCGATCTGCCACCATGGCGGCATGGCTCCGGACCAATACGGAAACGGCGCGCAGCCCGGCAATTCTTCCGGCCGCTCGGAGAGGCACCACGCGAAGCCGTCGACCGTCGAGCTGCGGGTCGGTCACCACGAACTCGAGATCCGCCAGCGCTACGAGATCGCGAGCATTTGCAACGACATCGTGATCGCGATCTGGTTTATCGTCGGTTCGATTCTGTTCTTCTCCGACAGGACGACTTTTGCGGCGACCTGCCTGTTTCTCATCGGCAGCATCCAGATGATCCTCCGCCCCGCGATCCGCCTCACGCGCAGGGACCACCTGCAGAAGTTGAACGGAGCGCCAGCCCACGAGACGGCGATGGATTTCTAGGCTGCGGTTTCAGCCGCCGCTGCTGCAGTGGCCGCCGGGCGCCGAACGGCGGTCGCCGTCAGGCCAGACCGACCGAGCGCTTGGCCTCTTCGATCTGGGCCTTGACCTCCCGCGAACGGATGTGTTCGAAGTAGAACGACAGGAACGGGATTGTGCCGGCGAGGCAGGTGAGGAGCAGCTTGCCCCACGGCCAGCGGACCTTGACGCCGAGGTCGAGGGTGAAGAGCAGGTACGCCATGTACATCCACCCGTGGACGATGGCGATCCACTTGAGGTTCTCGACGCCGAAGCCGTAATAGGCGATCATCTCGGCGACGAGCAGGAGCAGCCAGATGCCGGTGGTCCAGGCGAGGATGCGGTAGCGAGTGAGCGCGCCGGAGATCTTCTTGAGCTGGGCCTCGGGATCGGCGACCTGATCGGTCTCGGGGGTGGTCAACGCGAGTGTCCTTCCGCGGATGTGCTGTGAGCGTGCCCTGAGCGGGCGGGCTCGCCCTCGAGGGAGGCGAGGTAGCTGTTGTATTCGGACAGGGTCGGATCGAGCGGCTCCTCCACACCCGTTCCGGCCCTTGCCGCCTGCGGCAGGAAGCTCTCCGGGATCTCCGTCTGCACGCCGTCGGCGCGGCGGCCGGATTCGGGGGAGGCGGTGTAGCGCTCGTGGATGGTCGAGCCGGAACGAAGAGCTTCTGCGCGCATCTCCTCGAGCCGGGAGAGCCGCTTGTAGAGGAAAACGAGGAAGATCGCGAAGAACGGCCACTCGATGGAGTAGCCGAGATTCATGTACGTGCCCTGCGCGGAGTTCCAGCGGCTGAGCTGCCAATAGCCCATGAGCAGGCAGACGACGGCGCCGATAACGACGACCGTGAGGAAGGCCTTCTTGTTGAGACCGGGCTTCTTGCCCGACTTTGCATTCGCCGCGCCGTCCTGCGAGCGGTCCGCACGGGATTTCCTCGCGCGGAGCAGCGGATGGACCTCGGCGGCGACGTCCCTGCGGGGCGCCGTCTCCGTGGAATCCTGCTGGTGATCACGCGTGCCCGACACGCATGTAACGATACCGCCTGGCGCCGCGTATGCTAATTCCGGTCAAGCGCCCGTGGCGGAACTGGCAGACGCGCTGGATTTAGGTTCCAGTGTCTTCGGACGTGGGAGTTCAAGTCTCCCCGGGCGCACTTTTTCCTATACTCGCGAGGAATGTTCGGAGCTCCTCCGACATCGGTCCGCTCGCCCGGGACATGAGCTCTCCGCCGTCACACGTGTAGAGCCCGAACAGGGCGGTGCCGTCGCGCTCGGAGAGCAGCTTGATGTGGCCGCCGGAGGCCTCCCAGCGGTCGAGGGCCTCGAGGAGTTCGGGGGGGGCGCATGGCCCGAGCGCAGGTCCCTCGAGGCGGCCGCGGCCCCCGTTTCGGTTCGGTGGGACGAACTCTCGTGTTTGTTAGCATTCTCCGCATGTCCGTGTCGACGTTGTCCGAGAGCAGCCAGAACTACGTCAAGGCAGTGTGGAGTCTCGCGGAGTGGTCGGACGAGCCGGTCACGGCGTCGACGGTGGCGGCGCGGGTCGGCGTCAAGCTCTCCACTGCGTCGGATGCCATCCGCAAGCTCACCGAGCAGGGGCTGCTCGAGCACGCGCGCTACGGGTCGGTCAACCTGACGCCGGAGGGGCGCGCTCATGCAGTGGCCATGGTCCGCCGCCACCGTTTGATCGAGACTTTCCTCGTCGACGTGCTCGGCTACGAATGGGACCAGGTGCACGACGAGGCCGAGGCGCTCGAGCACGCGGTCTCCGACTTCCTCGTCGAGCGGATCGACGTGCACCTCGGTCACCCGACGCGGGATCCGCACGGCGACACGATTCCAACGGCCGCGGGCGAGATCGAGCGGCCGACCGCGGTTCCGCTCGGGAGCCTCGGCGCCGACAGACGCGCCCGCGTCGAACGTATCGCCGACGACGATCCGGGGCTGTTGCAATTCTTCGCCGAGCACGGAATCCGCTGGGGTTGTGAGATCGAGACGCGTCCCGCGGCGCCGTATTCGGACACCGTGGAGATCGTCATCCGTGCAGACGACGAGTTCGAGGGCAACGCCGGTGGCGCCGAGTGGCCGAGGCTGCCGCTCGGCCGGGCAGCCGCGGATGCGGTGTGGGTGCAGCCGCTCGACTAGGGGCGTGCCGCCCGGCTAGTTGATGCCCGCCTTGTACACGAGCAGCGCGTGGCCGTTGCTGAATGCTTGTGATTCGACGAGATCCAGGTCGGGAATGGTCGTGCCGTCCGGGAACAGCCGACGGCCTCGTCCCTGGACGTAGGGGACCACGTAGAGGCGGTATTCGACTACGAGGCCCGCGGAGATCAGGGCGTGGCACACGCGGATGCTGCCGGTCACCACGATGTCCTGACCCGGCTCGGCCGTGAGTCGGCGTACCTCCTCGATCCAGTCGCTCGAGAGGACCCGGCTCCGCTGCCAGGCCGGATCGGTGAGGGTCGAGGAGACCACGAGCTTCTCCTGCTCGTCGAGGTCCGAGCTGATCCCGGTCGCGTCGTCTTCGACCTCCGGCCAATAGCCGCGGAAATCCTCGAATGTCTGCCGCCCGAGGAGGAGGAACTCGCAACGCTGGCTCTGCTCGAAGAGCACCTCGAGCTCGGCTTCGTTGCTCTCCTGAGGGTCGAACCAATCGTCGAGCATCTCGATGGATCCGTCGAGGGTGATGTTCTGGGAGATCACCACGCGCCGCGTGGTGGGTGCTGTCGTGTCCATGCCCCGAGCGTGGCCGATCGCGGCGAGGGATCTTTGTCCGAACGTGCCGAACCGCTATCCCGCGCCCGTGAGCTGCAGGACGATGAGCGTGACGTTGAGAACCACGATCGCCGCGGTGATGAACCAGCCGATCGCCGTGGTGATCCGCGAGTTGACGGCCTCTCCCATGACCTCCCTGCGTGAGGTGAGCCAGACGAGCGGGATGAGAGCGAAGGGGATGCCGAACGAGAGGATCACCTGGCTGAGGACCAGCGCGAACGTCGGGTCGACGCCGCAGGCGAGGATCGCGATCGCGGGGATCATGGTGACGAGGCGCCGGCCGAGCAGCGTGAGCCGCGAGCGCAGGAGGCCGCCCATGATGTCGCTTCCGGCGTAGGCCCCGACGGCTGTAGAGGCGAGACCCGAGGCGAGGAGCCCGATGGCGAACATGAAACCGGCCCCGGCGCCGAGCGCCGAGCTGATTGCCGAGTGCGCCCCCTCGAGCGAGTCCGTGCCCTCGACGCCGGGGAGTACCCTCGCCGCGACGAGGAGGATCGCGAGGTTGACGAAACCCGCGATGGACAGCGCGACCGTGACATCGATGCGCGTGGCCTTGATGAGGTGGAGGAGCGGGAGCTTCCTGTCCACACCGAAGCGATCACGTGCGAGCGAGGAATGCGCGTAGATCGCGTGTGGCATGACGGTTGCGCCCATAATCGAAGCGGCGAGAAGAACCGAGTGCCCGCCGTCGAAGCGGGGGAGTAGCCCGCCGATGGCGTCGCCCGCGGGCGGTGGCGCGAGCACGAGCCCATAACCGAAGCCGACGGCGATGACGCCCATGAGCGTGACGATCGCGAATTCGAAAGGCCGGGCCCCGCGCCGCGCCTGGACCTGCAGCAGGATCGTCGACACCACGCCGGTGATGATCGCGCCGGCGACGAGCGGGATGTCAAAGAGGATCCACAGCGCAACGGCCCCGCCGATGACCTCCGCGATGTCGGTGGCGATGGCCACGAACTGCGCCTGCAGTCCGTAGAGCCTGCGTGCCGTGTTCGACGTGAAGCGCTCGCCGAGGAGCTCGGCGAGGCTCGCGCCCGTGGCGAGACCGAGCTTCGCGGACATGTACTGGATGAGCCACGCGGCGGCGTTCGCGGCGACGAGCACCCAGACGAGGAGATAGCCGAACTTCGCGCCGGCCGACATGTTGACGGCGACGTTGCCCGGGTCGAGGTAGGCGACCCCGGCGACGAGCGCCGGGCCGATGAGCCACGCGGGGTGCCGCGGGGTAGGCGAGATCCCTGCGGTGCCGCCGCCTCGCTCGGGAATAGCGATCGACAAGTCCGCCACCTCCCCGCGTGCTGCTCGGCCGTCGTGCTGTTCGAGAGCGCCGAACAAAAACTTCGGCGTGTCGTAGTTCGCCAATGGTAGCAGCCGTACTCGCCGATCGGAACACGGCACGGCAGGGGTGTCCCCGCACGTCGGGGCGGGCAAGGTGGCTAGAGGAGGCCGAGTTTCCCGGCAGTGTGGACGGCTTCGGTGCGCCGCGTTGCGCCGAGCTTGCGGAGGATGTTGCCAACGTGGAACTTCGCGGTTGCGGAGGAGATGAAAAGTGCTTCGCCTATCTGGCGGTTCGACATCCCCGCGGCAACGAGTTCGAGTACCTCGAGCTCCCTCGAAGTAAGCGTGTTCTCGGCGGGCTCGTCCGGAGAGTGGATGCCTCGGATGATGGCAGTCGAAGAGCGGCCGTCAAAGTACGAGCGACCCGCACTGAGTTCCCTGATCGCCGAGACCACCGCTGAGGTGTCGACGTCTTTGACGACGTACCCCTTGGCTCCTCGGCGGATGGCGTCGATGATGAGCGCTTCGTCGAGAAACGTGGTGAGGATGAGGACCGCGACGCCTGGATAGTTGGACACGATGGTCGAGCACAGATCGAGTCTTTCGGTATCGGAGCGAGCGGAGAGCTTGAGGTCGAGCACCGCGACATGCGGCAGGGCGGAGGCAATCAGCTGGAGCGCCGACTGGCCGTCGGCCGCGTCACCGACCACATCGATATCGTCCTCACGCTCGAGCAGGGAGCGAAGGCCTTGGCGCACGATCGCGTGGTCGTCGATGAGCACGCACGTGATGGTCTGCCCGCTCATGAGGCCTCTTCGGCGTCGGGTTCGCTCTCGGAACCCAGCGGAATGCTCACCTTGACCTGGATTCCGCCCAAGCTCGACCGCCGGATCCTCAGGTCGGCCCCGAGTTCGGCGGCGCGGGACGCCATATTGGCGAGGCCGCGGTGCCCGATACCGCCGGCAGATCTCTGCTCGACCTCAAGTGCCTGACGCAAAGAGCGGGCGTCGCCCACGCCGTCATCGCTGATGGAGAGCGCAACGGCCGTGCCGGTTCCGCGCACCGAGACAACGGCGCGGGAGGCACGGGCATGGGTGACGACGTTGAAGAGCGCCTCGCCGGCGATCCTGGCGAGCTCGTGCTCGACATCCTCCGGAATCGACTCAGAGGTCGAACGCACCCGGATGGAGATATCGAGCTGCGGTCGGTATCCGTCCGCCATGTCCTCGAGCAGGTCGGAGAGCGAGGCCGGCGAGGCGCTCCTCTCGGTGTGGTGCAACGCGTAGATCGCAGCCCTCAGCTGATGCATCGCCTCGCTCGTGAGCTCCTTGGCCTGGTCGAGGCGAGAGGTGACGTGCGCGGACCGAGAGCCGAGTTCTGCGGAGTCGAGTCGCGCGAGATCGACGGCGAGGCCCGCGCTGAGCACGATCTGCGACACCGAATCGTGGAGCTCCCTCGCGATACGGTGCCGCTCGGAATCGACGAGTGCCCGCTGGTCGGCGGCGACGAGCTGGGCTTTGGTGAGTTGCAGCTGCGTGGCGCTCGTGGCGAGGTCGCGGGCGTAGGTGGACACCTCGTCGTATAGCTGCGCCGCGCGGTGCTGCAGGTCGATCCCGGACTGGTAGAGCTCGAAGGTACGAAGTGCGACGGCTGCCTGGTTGGCGAGGATGCGGAGGAGCGCGAGATCGCCTTCGTCGGGGGCGGAATCGAGGCCGTGGAAGACCTCGAGCGCACCGATGTCCTCGCCGTCGACCGTGAGCGCCGCGCGGACCCAACGCGCGTCGGCCTCGGGATCGACCGCTCCTGCGCGGAGGTCCTCGATTTCGGGGACGAGCTCGGCCGGGACGCGGTCCGGTGCGCAAGGTCGCCCGGCGGAGTCGACAACGACGAAGCGCGGGCTCGCCCAAGGGACCTTGCCATCGCGGAGGCAGAGGATGCTCCATCTCGCGACGAGCTGTTCCCCGGCGGCTCGCGCGATATCGTCCATGAGCCCACGCGGCCCCTCGCTCGTCCGGACGAGCGCATGAGAGATCGCGTCGAGAGCACGGACTGTTCGCTTGGTGCGTCCGTCCGAACGAACGAACTCCCGGTAATACGAACGCTTTCCCGAGCGCACACCAGTGAGGCGTGCGAGGTCGGAGGCGGTACGGGCCGGATGGCGGCCCTGGGCGTCGATTCTCGCCATCGTCGGCGCCTACATCGCTGCGACGAAAAGTCGCTTGAGATCGGCGGCGTCCGCTTGTCGGGGGTTGGTGGTGAGGCACGCGTCGTGGAGCGTCGATTCGGTGAGCTGCGCGATGTCGGAATGCGTGATTCCCAGCTCGGCGAGCCCTCGCGGCACGCCCACCTGATCGGCAAGCGAGCGGATGTATGAGGACAACGCTAATGCCATCTGCTCGACCGGCGCGCGGGACTCGGAGATGCCGAACACCTCGGCGAGCGGGCGGTACCGCTCAGGGGATCCCATGGCGTTGAACCGGATCACGTGGGAGAGGAGCACGGCGTTGACGACTCCGTGCGGGGCATCGACGAGGCCCCCGACCTGATGGCTCATGGCGTGGGTGGCGCCGAGGATCGCATTGGAGAAGGCCATGCCGGCTTCGAGGCTCGCCTGGGCCATCGCGGCCTTCGGCGCGGCGAATGTGGGGGACTCGATGGACTTGAGGAGGTTTCCGTCGACCAGGCGGACGGAATTGAGTGCATGGAGATCCGATAGCGGGTTGTGGGCAAGCGAGACGTAGGCCTCGACGCCGTGCGAGAGCGCGTCGAGACCGGTCGCCGCCGCGAGATCGGTGGGCATCGTGGTGAGAAGCCGGGGATCGGTGATGGAGATATCGGGCACGAGCGCACGGCCGAGGATGGTGATCTTGATCCGGCGTTCCGGATCGGAGACGACGCAGAATTGGGAGACGTCCGCTCCGGTCCCGGCGGTGGACGGCGCCATGATCGTCGGGGGAATCGGATGCGTGACCTCGTCGACGCCTTCGTAGTCGAGAATCCTGCCGCCGTTGCCGGCGAGGATGGCGATGCCCTTCGCGGCGTCGATTACCGAGCCGCCACCTACCCCGACGATGATGTCGGCGCCCGATTCTCGGTAGCGCTCGAAACCGTGCTCGATCTCGGCGTCCTTCGGGTTCGGGCTCACACCCGTCCACAAGACGGGTTCGAGTCCCTCGCGGCGCAAGTGATCCAACGCCTCCTCGGCCCAGCCCGCCTCCGCGACGCCGGGATCGGAGACCAGCAACGGCCGCCGCGCGCCGAGGCGCGCGGCGGCGCTGCCGATCTCCGTGAGCGCGCCGTCCCCGAAGATGATCTCCGGTGCGTGGAATTTTGCCAGGGGCGCGAAATCGTCGACAGCGTGTTCAACTCTGTCGTCCATCGCCACTCTTTCGTCGTCGGAGCGGTTCATAGTCCCGCAGGGTGTAATCCATATCACACAATATCGTGGCGCCGGTCGAGGATCAGCCAGCCACCCTCGGCATCCTCGACCCGGGACTGCCATCCGGAAGCGAAGCCGTGTCCGAGGACCTCGAGATCCGAATGAGTGAAAATCCTTCGATGGCCGTACATCTCTGTCGGAACATCCTCGAAAGGGACGGCGATGATGACGCGGTGGCGGGCGACCCTTGTCGCTTCCGCAAGAGCACGGTCACCCTCCTCGCTGGTGAGGTGCTCGAGCAGGTGCACGAGGACGACCGTGTCGGCGCTACCGTCCGGGGCGGCGATGCACCGGGCATCGAAAGTCCGGGTGTCGAGCCGGATCCCGAGCTTCGGCGCCATGAGGCCCACGAGGCGCATCGCGGGGGCACATACGTCCGAGGCAGTGACCCTGCGATCCCGACGCTCGGCGAGACGGAGGGCGAGGAAACCAAAGCAGCTTCCCACCTCGAGGACGCTGCCGAAGCGGGGGACGAGTGCGTCGGCGTGGTCGTAGATGCGCGCGAACTGGGCGAGGTCGCCGTCACGCGGTCCGGGCGTAGTGCCGTCGAGGTGTCGACGTAGTGCGCGCCGCTGATTGCGATAGAAGAGTTCCCACGCCGCGAGGGGAGCGTCGTTCATCGAGAGCACGATCCCAACGAGGATCCGCTCGAAGAGATCGGACCCCGAGATCCAGCCCGCTTCGACGAGCTCGATACGGATGCGCTCGGCGAGGCCGTCGTCGATCTCCGCCTCCCGCAGTCCATGACGGATGTAGAGCCGTTCGGCTGCGTGGAGCTCGAAGGAGGGGGTGCGGATGAGGGCGCGGCCGGGGCGCCGCGCCCCGGATATGTCTCGGCCGACGCCGCGTCGAGCGATGGCGACGAGTGGGTCGATGTACCACCCATCGACCCGCCGGGCGAAGGGATCGACGGCGGCTGGATAGGTCACGCGGGTTCCGGACTCACTTGGGCGCGGATGGACGGCGCCGGTCGGGGTGGTCACGGGATCGCCACTCGTTCGGCCGTGCGCTCGAGGCCCTGGAGGTCGCGGACGACGTCGACACGTTCGCAATGCTCCGCGTATTCGGGGAGCGCGCACGTGCCGAGGCCCCACGAATACGAGGGCTCTGGGGTGAGCCAGACGATGCGGCGGACTCGGCGCGCGATCTCGGCGAATTCTTCGATCGCGGGATCCTTTCCGTTGGAGCGCCCGTCGCCGAGCACGACGATGGATGTGCGCCGATCGAGCCTTTCTCCTTCGCGGAGAAGCTGGCGGAATACCGATCCGTAATCGGAGTTCCCCTCGGTGTCGATGACTCGCCCGCCGAACACGAGCCCGAGCGCATGCTCGATCGGGTGTGTCGCGAAGAGGTCGGTGACCTCGGCGAGTGTGTCGACGAAGACGAGCGTCCGTACCGAATCGAAGGCGCCCTGCATGGAATGGACGAGTCTGAGCGTGAACCGGGCGGTGGCGCGCACCGAGAGGGAGACGTCGGCGAGGACGATGACCTTCGCCTTGTCGTCACGCCGTCGCACCGAGACGGGGTCGAAGGGGATGCCGTCGAAACGGAGGCTGCGGCGCGTGGTGAGGGCCGGGTGGATACGGCCGCGGGGACTGATCCGCGTGCGCTGGGTGGGACCGCCGCGCAGGGACTTCGCGAGCCGTCGCAGGGAGTCCTCGAGCAGGGCGCGCTCCCGCTCGGCGTCCTCGTCGATGTGCGCCGGCGCGATCTCGTCGCGCGGGCCCGAGGTGATTCGCGCCTCGACGAGCTCGCGCAGGTGCCCCGCGAGCGAGTCCGGCAACCTGCGTAGAAGGGCCTCGATCTCCTCGGGATCCCATTGATCGTCCGGCGCGGACGCGTTCCCGCCGGGATTGCGGAGCCAGTCGAGCAGGGCGCTTCCTTCCTCCCCGGAGAGCCGCAGGTCCATTGCGGTCCCGGTCGACGCGGTGAGCGCACCGGGTTGAGCTCCCTCGGCGCTGTCGACGTCGATTTGTATCCGCGGACCACCGCCGGTTCCCACCCCGGCCTCGAGGCCTATGGTCGAGCCCGCCGTGGCGATGTTGCCTACGGCCGTGTCGTCGTCGTCGAGGCCGACGCCCTCGTGGAGCGAATCCTCGTCAAAGGCTGCGGTGAGGTCGTCCTGTTGCGCGCTCGCCGGGCTCGAGGCGGGCGCATTCGCGACGCCGTCGAGCTCCTCGGGCTCATCGAGCATGTCCTCGCCTGCGGCCCCGGGCTCGCCGCCGGTGGAATCGAGCAGGCGTCCGTCGCCGACCGCGGTGTCCGTGTTGTCTGCGGCGTCGCGGCCCAGAGACGGCCGGTTCTGTCCGAAGAAAAGGACGAATAGTGTGGCGAAGGTTTCCACTTGCTCCGGCCGTGTGACCATCGTGGCCGACAGGGCAGTGTAGAAGCGTCCACGGTCCCGGAGAATCTCCGGGATCGCAGCGCAGCGCATTGCGTCGACGGTTTCGGCAGTGCTCACGCGCACGCCGTTGCACCGCAGGAGATCGACGAACTCGAGAAGTTTCGCTTCCATCGCGGGCACCTATACCGGGCGCCGACGGAGGCCGGCATGGCGACTGCTGCCGGGGCCGCTTTGGCCGCCATTCCGGGACTCGCCGGAATCCGAGCTCCCCGTGCCGCGAGCCCCGAAGAAGGCAGCTGCGCCGTGGCGCCCCTTGCGGTCGAAGGAATCGCGGAGTGCACGCCGTTCCTCGGCCTCGCCGGCGGTTTCCGGTGGGCGCTGGACGGGCCGCCTGTGCCCCTCGTGTTCGGGAGTCGCCTGGGGGCGAGTGGTCGCTTCCGCCTCCGCTGTCGCCTCCGCTTTTGGAAGCGCATCCCGATGCTCGCGCTTACCGAAATGGGCGAGCGCGCGCTCGAGATCCTTCTCGTACTTCATCACCGTGTTCACGGTTGAGGAAAGGGTCGATTCGTCGAGCGACTCGGCACCGAGGATCGCCAGGGTACGCGCCCAGTCGACGGTCTCCGCGATGCTCGGTGCCTTACGAAGGTCGAGCTCGCGGAGCTCCTGGACCAGCGCGACGAGCTCGCGCGCGAGTGCGTCCGACAAACCGGTGCCCTTCGATTGCACGATCGCGAGCTCACGATCGACATCCGGGTAGTCGAGGAACAGATGGAGGCATCGACGCTTGAGGGCGGCAGAGAGGTCGCGCGTGTTGTTCGAGGTGAGGAGAACCAGCGGCGGGTGGGCTGCGCGGACCGTCCCGATCTCGGGGATCGAGATCTGGTTCTCCTCGAGGGTCTCGAGCAGAACGGCCTCGAGCGATTCGTCCGAGCGGTCGACCTCGTCGATGAGAAGCACCACGGGCGCTTCGCTGCGCATGGCGGTGAGAAGGGGGCGTTCGGAGAGAAAGCGCTCGGAGAAGAACACCTCGTCGCCGGCGGCGATGAGCTCGACAGCCGTTTGGAGATCCTCGGCGTCGGAGACCACGTCGGCGATCTTCTCCCGCAGGATCTGCGTGTAGAGGAGCTGCTTGCCGTAATCCCATTCGTAGAGGGCCTTGCTTTCGTCCTGGCTCTCGTAGCACTGGAGGCGCACGAGTTCCCGGTCGAGGACGTGGGCCAGGCTCCGCGCGAGATCGGTCTTGCCCACGCCCGCGGGGCCCTCGAGGAGGATCGGTCGGCCGAGCCGGGTGGCGAGGAACACCGTCGTCGCTATCCGCTCGTCGGAGAGATATCCGGCTTCGCCGAGACGGGCGGTGACGTCGTCGACGTCGGCGAAGATTTCTACGTTGTTCATGCCGATCGATTCCTGTCCTCGGGGGCTTTTGGGGGCCGCGGTGGTGGGTTGGCGCCTCGGCTCGGCCTAGGAGATCAGGTCGTCGAGATCGCCGTTATACGTGTGGTCGACGACCGGGCGGACGCTGTCGAAGGTGCACTCGCGCGGGTTGGCCTCGGTGCAGGAATCGCCGAGCACGTGGTTAGTGATCTGGTCGATCGTGTCGGGGTCGCCGAGCACCTCGGGGCGGCCGCGATAGAAATCCGTGGGACCTTCGCCGAGACGGTTCTTCTCGTGGGTGTCCTTGCGGATGTCCGTCATCTTTTCGGGGAGCCCACAGTCGCGGAGCAGCCGGATCGCGGCCTCGAGGGCGGCGTCGGCAGCACGGGGCTTGCTCATGCCCGTCGTGTCGACGCCGAGCGCCTCGGCGATAGATGCGAAGCGCTCGTAGTGGGAGGGGAGGTTGAATGCCCACACGCGCGGCAACGCGATCGCGTTGTTGAGCCCGTGGTGGGTGTCGAAGAATGCGCTCGTCGCGTGAGAGATCGAGTGGATGATCCCGAGGCCGCCGGAGTTGAAGGCCTGCGCGGCAATGTACTGGGCGTACATCATGCCCTCGCGGGCTGCGAGGTCCTGGCCGTTCCACGTCGCGCGGCGCAGGTGCTGGCCGACGAGCTCGATCGAGCGGATCGCGTTACCGATGGAGGGCTCGAACTCGAGGCGGGACACGTAGGGCTCGGAGCCGTGGGCGAGCACGTCGAAGCCGCACTGCGCGGTAAACCGGCTAGGGCAGTCGAAGTACAGCGTGGGATCGTCGATCGCGAGGGTGGCGACCGCGGCATCGTCGAACGCGACGTACTTGTGCGGCTTGGTCGGGTCGGTGGTGGTGTCGGTGATGACGTAGGCCCAAGAGGTTTCCGAGCCGGTTCCTGCCGTGGTCGAGATGGCGATGTGCGGAGGGTTCTTCTGATTCTCGGACTTGTTGAAGCCCTCGAACTCGTTGATGTTTCGGCCGTCGTGTGCCACCGCGATGCGGGCGCCCTTACACGCGTCGTGGGAGGAGCCGCCGCCGACGGAGATGAACGAGTCGCAGTCGTTCTCCATGAACATTTTCGCGCCGTCCATGGCGTTGTAGTCCTTGGGGTTGGACTCGACCTTGTCGTAGAGGACGACTTCGAGGCCGTGGTACTCGAGCGAGGCCTTGAGATTCGGAACGATATCGGTGCCGCGGAGACCCGACGTCATGAGCAAGACCTTCTTGAAGCCGAGCTTGAGGGCTTCGGGGCCGACGATCTCGACCGAGCCCGGGCCCATGAGCGCGCGGGGGAAGGGGTGGAACTCCTTGATGGGGAAGGGCTTGAGCAATTGGTCGACCTGCATGATGACCTCCGTCGGGGTGGTCGGCGGGCAGGGATGCCGCGCCGGGAACTGTGATGCAGGTCTCAATCTGGCACGGGGTGTCGTAGGGGGAACAGGGGTCGGCGAGTGAACCGTTCGGGGGTCGAGCACCCGCCCTGCCCGGTGGGCTCGCCCCACCTATCCGGTCGGGTAGGCGGGCTGTGAACGAGCTAGAGCGCGCCGAGTTCCCGCGCCCGCGCCACGACCTCGAGCGCGGCGCTCTCCGTCGGCTGCGAATACGTACCGCCGAACAGGTACACGTGCGCGAGAAGCGCGAAAAGCAGGTGCGCCGGCAGGTCCTGCCGCCATCCGTCGGGCAACGGATGCGCCTCCGCATATCCCGCGTAGATGTCGCCGAGGTGCGGCGCCCCGAAGAGGGACAACAGCGCGAGATCCTCGAGCCGGTGCCCTCCGTGCGCGGCCGGGTCGATGAGCGTCCCCTCCGTACCTCCGCCTGTGACGCCGGACGTCCGCGCCCACATCACGTTCCCCGTCCACAGGTCCCCGTGGACCCTCGCCGGCTCCTCGATGCCGCGCCCGCAGATCCCGTCGAACGCGCCGGAGGCGATCACGTCGATGGCGTCCTCGACGGCCTGCATACCCGCCTCCGGCAGGGTGTCTTCGGCGCGCTCGAGCATGGGCGAGAGCCGGTCCGAAGCCCAGTACGTGGCGAAATCGGGGCGCGCGGATGTCGGCACGGGGATCGGTCGGTGCAGGGGACCGAACCACGCAGACTGCGGGTAGGGCGAGTAGCCGAACCCGGGCGCCCCCGCGTCGTGGAGCCGGGCGAGCCGGCGACCGAACTCGCGCGCGTCCTCGGGTGTCGGTCGGCCGGAGTAGATCCGCTCGAGCTCGAGCCCTGTAGGGGATTCGGAGAACACGTCGACCACGGGGATCACCCCGGGCTCGGCGAGCCAGCGGAGGCCGGCGGCCTCCGCAGCGAAGAGCCCGGCGGGTGCGGAGGGGTCGGACTTGGCGAAGGAGCTCATGCCCCAAAGGTAGGGGACCCGGCTCTCGACGGATGTAGAGAGTGGGGCCCGCGAGCCGGTCGACGGACGTGGCGACACGGAGCGAGCCGAAAATCGAGGTAACGATTCGGTAACTCGTTTTGTAGCGCCGTCGCCGGGATGCTGCCTGCAAACTTGAGTAAAACCTCAGGTTATGGACGCGTGGGGAGGTGGGCAAAGCACGAGAAGTAACCATAGCAGTTATACGGACGTCCAAACAGAAGTGAGGAACGCCTCATGTTTTTGTGGCACGATGGCGAATCGATATCGCCGGACCTCTCGGCGACGAGTGAACGACTGCCGCCGCACGATCCAAGGAGCACTCTTCGTGAGCATCGACTTTTCCGACTTCCCGTCCACGTCCGACATAGGCGGCGGAGACCGCCCGGAAGGCGCGAACAGGTTCCCGGGCGTGTATTCGGCGGATGCGTTCGCCGGCGCGGGCCGCGGGGGAGAGACGCTCTCCGATTCGATCGGGGAAGGGCTGCCGTACGCTCTGGCCTTCGGTGGCCAGGGCATCGAGTGGCTCGCCTCGCTCGCGGAGCTGACCGGCACGGGGCTGGTCGCCGAGCGCCTCGATGAGCTCGTCGCCCACTCGGAGGCGATCCTCGCCCCCGTCGCCGACGAGCTCGCGGCGACGCGGCCCGCCGGCTTCCGGCCCTTGCAGTGGGCGGAGGCCGCAGACGCCGCACAGGCCGCGGACGCAGCGGATGTGCCTGAGGCAGACACCGACGACGCTTCGGACACCGTTCCCGACGCCGCCGCGCTCGCCGCGGCGGCCGTGTCGATGCCCGCGGTCTTCCTCACACAGCTCGGCGCGATGCTCCGCCTCGCCGAGGAGGGTCTCCACGTCCACGAGGTCCCGCCGGTGGCGGCCGTCGGTCACTCGCAGGGCGTGCTCGCCGTGGAGTCCCTCGACACCTTCGGCGCCAACGATGCCGAGCTCCTCGCCGTCGCCGCTCTCGTGGGCGCGGCAGCCACGCTCCACGGCCGACGCGCGGGGCTCGTCCGCCGCGGTCCCGCCTCTCCGATGCGTCAGGTCTCGGGCGCAAGCCGCGAGCAGCTCGAGGCTCTTATCGCAGAAGCGCTGCCGATGCATGGCGAAGAGCACGAGGAAAACCACAACGCGGCCCTGCGGCCCGTCGTCTCGATTCGCAACGATCTCGGCCGGCACGTCGTCGTCGGCCGACCCGCCGACCTCGACGTCCTCGAGGCGCTGTGCGCCGACCGCGCCGCGGAATCGCGCGCGCGGCGAGAGGCCAAGCTCACCGGCGGCGATCCGTTCGACCCGTCCTTCGATGGCCTCGACGTCGAGGTCGGCTTCCACCACCCGGCGCTCGCCGGGGCCGTCGCGCAGGTCCGCGAGTGGGCGGATGCCGCGGGGATCGACGCGGCCCGGGCCGAGCGACTCGCCCGTGCGATCCTCACCGACGAGGTCGACTGGGTAGCCGAGCTCGACGACGCCGCTCACGCCGGCGCCCGCTGGGTCCTCGACATGGGGCCGGGCACCGCCCTAGAACGCCTGGACTTCTCCGTGCTCCGCGGCTATGGCATCGGCACGCTCGCGGCGGGCAGCCCCGCGGGTCTACGCGCCCTGTTCACCCCGGGTGCCGCGCCGCAGGTGGAGCGCCCGTGGAGCGCGCACCAGCCTCGACTCGTCCGCCTGCCGGGCGGCTCGGTGCACGTCGAGACGTCGTTCACCAGGCTCACGGGGACGTCTCCCGTCATGCTCGCGGGCATGACCCCGACCACGGTCGATCCGGCCATCGTCGCCGCCGCGGCCAACGCCGGCCACTGGGCCGAGCTCGCGGGCGGCGGTCAGGTCACCGAGGAGATCTTCGCCGAGAACACCGCGCGGCTTGCCGCGCTGCTCGAGCCGGGCCGGACCGCGCAGTTCAACTCGCTCTTCCTCGATCCGTACCTCTGGAACCTGCAGGTCGGCGGCAAGCGCCTCGTGCAGAAGGCGCGCGCGGCGGGCCTCCCGATCGACGGCGTCGTGGTCACCGCCGGCATCCCCGACCTTCCCGACGCCGTCGAGCTCGTCCGCGAGCTCCGTGACGCCGGAATCCGGCACGTCTCCTTCAAGCCGGGCACCGTCGCGCAGATCCGCGATGTCGTGCGCATCGCCGCCGAGCTGCCCGAGGTCCCGATCATCGTGCAGGTCGAGGGCGGCGCCGCTGGCGGCCACCATTCGTGGGAGGCGCTCGACGACCTCCTCCTGCGCACTTACGGCGAGCTCCGCGGCCGCCCCAATGTCGTGCTCGCCGTGGGCGGCGGCATCGGCACGCCCGAGCGCGCCGCCGACTACCTCACCGGGCAGTGGTCCCTCGCACACGGACACCCGTCGATGCCGGTCGACGCCGTACTCGTGGGCACCGCCGCGATGGCCGCGAAGGAGGCGACCACGAGCCCGCAGGTCAAGGAACTCCTCGTCGCCACCGCAGGCATCGACGGCTGGGTCGGCGCCGGCCAGGCAACGGGCGGTATGGCCTCGGGCCGCAGCCAGCTCGGCGCGGACATCCACGAGATCGACAACTCCGCCGCGCGCACGGGCCGCCTCCTCGACGAGGTCGCAGGGGACGCCGATGCCGTCGCCGCCCGCCGCGAGGAGATCGTCGCGGCGGTGAACGCGACCGCCAAGCCGTACTTCGGCGACCTCGAGGAGATGAGCTACAAGGATGTCCTCGAGCGCTTCGCCGAGCTGTGTCGTGTGGCCGACACCGACCCCATGGACCTCGCGGGCTTGGAAGGCGCCGCGACGGTCTTCGACGTGGGATCGGATTTCGGCGAATCCATCGACAGGGCCCGGCGCACCGCGTGGCTCGACGTCAGCCTGCGTGAGCGTTTCCACGCGCTGGTCCAGCGCACCGAGGCGCGCCTCGATCCCCGGGACCGCGGCGGAATCGCCTCCGCGTTCCCCACGGTCGCGAGTGTCGAGAACCCGGAGACGGTCGTCGACATCCTCGGCGCGCACTACCCGGAATTCGACTCCGCCCCGCTGCACCCCGCCGATGTCGCCGAGTTCCTCCGCGTCTGCCGGATGCCGGGCAAGCCGGTTCCGTTCGTGCCCGTGATCGACGGCGATGTCCGCCGCTGGTGGCGCTCCGACTCGCTGTGGCAGGCCCACGATCCGCGCTTCCCCGCTGACGCCGTGTGCGTCATCCCCGGAACCGTTTCGGTCGCGGGGATCGAGCGCGCGGACGAGCCCGTCGGCGAGATCCTCGGCCGCTTCGAGGAGGCTGCGATCCGTCGCATCGCCGTCGCGCAGCCGGACGTCGACGCGGTCTCCACGCGCCGCCGCGCCACCGCCGACGGCCCCGACACCCCGGTCGCCACCGTCCTCGCGAGCCCCGACATCGTGTGGGCGGGGAGGGTCGTGCCCAACCCGGCGCTCCGGATCGGCGCGCAGTCGGAATGGCTTCTCGATGACGACGCACGTGCTCATCACCCCGACTCCGGCGCCTCCCTGCGGCCGGCCGAGCAGGGGAGCGACGTCGTGCTTGAAGTGCCCGTGGGCCGCGCGACGCTGTCCATCGTGATCGAGCTCTCGGACGGCGTCGCCACCGGCGCCCTGCCCGTGGTGACCGACGAGGCGGCCGCGTCGGCGATGCGTACGCTGCTGCGCACTGCCGCGGGCGTGGACGAGCTCCCGGAGGTCGTCGACGGCCATGCCGAGGCAGAGTTCCGCTACTCGGGCGAGCTCCTCGCCGACCACTCCGTGGTCACAGCGGCCGGCCTGCAGGCGCCGCTCTCCGCCTCCGCCGGAGTCCCCGACGCGCTCGTCGGCCCGTGCTGGCCCGCGATCTTCGCCGTGATCGGGGCGAGCCGCGCCCGCTCCGGCGGTCGCGTCATCGACGTCGTCGAGGGGCTCCTCGACCTCGTCCACCTCGATCACTCCGTGCAGCTGCGCGAGGAGCTGCCGGCAGCCTGCTCCCTCCGCGCCGACGCCCGCGCCCGCACCCCGCGCGACACGGGCCTCGGGCGGATTGTCGAGGTCACCGTCGACCTGCGCGGCGCCTCGGACGGCGTGCTCTACGCGACGCTCCGTGAGCGCTTCGCGATCCGCGGCCGCACGGGCTCGGGGGAGGCCGGCGAGCCGAACCGCTGCGGTGGCGCGCTCGTCGGCGGCGAGACCGAGGGAGTTACAGGACCCCGCGGCGCACGCAGTGCCCGGGTCGAGCCGACGACCCGCCAGCGCCGCGCGCTCGTCGAGCTCACCGCGCCGGCGGACATGACGGCGTTCGCCGCCGTCTCCGGCGACCACAACCCCATCCACGTCTCCACGACGGCGGCGCGCCTCGCGGGCCTCGGCGGGGTCATCGTCCACGGCATGTGGCTCTCGGCAGCCGCGCAGCACGCGGTGCAGGCGCTGTCGGAGGACTCGGCCGGCGCCCCGCCGCTGCGGATCGTCGGTTGGACGGCGCGCATGCTCGCCCCGGTGCGCCCCGGCGCCCGCGTGCAGATCCGCGCCGAGCAGACCGGCCGCGTCGCCGGCGGCACGCACCTCGGCGGCCAGATCCTCGAGGTCACCTGCGCGGTGGACGGCTCCCCGGCGATGACCGCGACCGCCGTCACCGCCCCGCCCCGCACGGCCTACGTCTTCCCGGGCCAGGGCATCCAGTCGGCCGGCATGGGCATGGCGGGCAGGAACCGCAGCCGCGCGGCGCGCCGGGTGTGGGATCGGGCCGACGAGCACACGCGCTCTGCGCTCGGGTTCTCGATCCTCGCGATCGTCCGCGACAACCCGGGGGCCGTCACGGTCCGCGGCACCACGTACCGGCACCCGGATGGGGTCCTCAACCTCACCCAGTTCACGCAGGTCGCGATGGCGTGCCTCGCGGTTGCGCAGGTAGCCGAGCTGTCGGAGGACGGGCTCTTCCAGGACGGCGCATTCTTCGCGGGCCACTCGGTCGGCGAGTACACGGCGCTCGCCGCGATCTCGGGCACCCTCTCGCTCGAGTCGCTCCTCGAGATCGTCTTCCAGCGCGGCCTCGCGATGCACACGCTCGTCCCGCGCGATGCGGAAGGGAATTCCGACTACCGTCTCGCGGCGATCCGCCCCTCACAGATGGGCGTCGCCGACGCCGACGTCTCCGCATGGGTGGCGAAGGTCGCCGAGGACTCGGGGGAGTACCTCGAGATCGTCAACTACAACCTCGCCGGCTCGCAGTATGCGATCGCGGGCACCGTCGCGGGCTGCGAGGCGCTCGAGGCCGCGGTCGCCGACGCCGTCGAGCGCCACGGCGGCAAGGCGGCGTTCGTGCTCATCCCCGGCATCGACGTGCCCTTCCATTCCTCGGTGCTCCGCGACGGCGTCCCCGAATTCCGCGCGACTCTCGAATCGCTCATCCCCCACGACGACATCGACATCGACGTGCTCGTCGGCCGCTACATCCCCAACCTGGTCCCGCGTCCGTTCTCCCTCGACCGCGATTTCGTCGAGGAGATCGCCGCCTATGTGCCGTCCGAGCCGCTCGAGAACGTGCTCGACACGTGGGAGGAGTGGGAAAGGCAGCCCCGCGCGCTCGGCCGGCTCCTGCTCATCGAGCTCCTCGCGTGGCAGTTCGCCAGCCCCGTGCGCTGGATCGAGACCCAGGACCTCCTCTTCTCCACCTCTGACGCAGGAGGTCTCGGGATCACCCAGTGTGTCGAGGTCGGCGTCGCGTCGGCACCCACCCTGTCGAACCTCGCCGCGAAGACCCTGGCCCTTCCAGGCCACCGCGGCTCGTCCGTCCGGGTGGTGAACATCGAGCGCGACGCCGCCGCCCTGTGGGGCACGCTGCCGCCGAGTGTCGACGAGGTCGAAGAGGACGACGAAGGCTCTGCAGAAGTAGAGTCCTCGGCGCCCCAGACGGCGTCGGCTCCCGCACCTCAAGCGCAGGCGCCCGCGGACCAGGCGAGCGCAGCCCCCGGCGCCCCCCGTCCGGCGGACCTTCCGTTCGACGCGGGAGCCGCGACCACGGCGATCGTGGCGCTGCGCACTAAGCTGCGCACCGATCAGATCACCCCGGCCGACACCATCGAGGTCCTTTGCGACGGCGTGTCCTCGCGCCGCAATCAGCTCCTCGTCGATCTCGGCACGGAGCTCGGCCTCGGCGCCATCGACGGCGCGGCGGAGGCGGAGTTCTCCGAGCTCACGGCCACCACCTCGCGCATGGCCCGCGCATATCGCGCGTTCGGCCCCGTGCTCGGCGACGCCGTCGGCGATGCGCTGCGCCCGCTCCTCGGGCGCAGCGGGAAGCGGCAGTCGTACATCACGGACCGGGTCACCGGCACATGGAAGCTCGGCGAGGGCTGGGGACAGCACGTTCTCGCGCAGCTCGCCCTCGGCACCCGGGACGGCGACTCCACCCGCGGCGGTGAGCTCTCACTGTTCGACTCCGCCGCCTCGGCGACAGACGCTGCAGGGCTCGACGCGCTCATCGACGCCGCGGTTCGCGAGGTGGGCTCCGAGCACGGGGTCGACGTGGCGATGCCGGCGAGCGAGGCAGCCGGGGGAGCGACGGTCGACGCCGCGGCGCTCGGCGAGTTCGCCGAGGAGATCACGGGTCGGGATGGCGCGCTCGCCACCGCGGCGCGCACTCTCCTCACTCGGCTCGGGCACCTCGACGTTCCGGGCGCCGATGGCGCCGGCTCCGGGATCGAATCCGGGACCGGCTCCGAAATGGACGCGGAGTTCGCCGAGCTCGTCTCCCGCGAGCTCGGCAGCGACTGGCGGCGCACGATCGCCCCGGCCTTCGACGCGCGCCGGGCGGTGCTCCTCGACGACCGTTGGGCCTCGGCTCGCGAGGACCTCGCGCGGATCTGGACCGGTGAGCTCTCCGTCGCGCCCTCCGCCTTTGCGGGCATGGGCGAGGCCGTCGCCACGCAGGCCGCGTGGTGGGCCGACAGGGCCGCGGTCGCAGGGATGGGCGAGCTCGTCCGCTCCTACACGGAGATCGCCGGGTATGCGCGCGCCGGGGAAAACCATCCGGGCGAGTACGCGGATCAGTGCGCGGTGGTCACGGGCGCGGGCCCGGGATCGATCGCCTCCGCCGTCATCGCCGAGCTGCTCGCGGGCGGCGCGACGGTGATCGCCACGACCTCCTCGCTCTCCCCGAAGCGGCTCGCCTTCTACAAGGACCTGTACCGGGCCAACGCCCGCGCCGGGGCCGCGCTGTGGGCCGTGCCCGCGAACCTCGCCTCCTTCGGCGACGTCGACGAGCTGGTGGAGTGGATCGGCGCGGAGCAGTCCGAGACGCTCGGCGCCGCAACGGAGATCACCAAGCCGGCGCTCTTGCCCACGCTGCTGTTCCCGTTCGCCGCGCCGCGAGTGCAGGGCAGCGCCGCCGACGCGGGACCGCGCGCGGAGACCGAGATGCGCGTGCTCCTCTGGGGCGTCGAGAGGCTCGTCACGGGTCTCGGCGGGCTCGGCGCAGACACGGCCGTCGACGAGCGAATGCACGTCGTGCTGCCGGGTTCGCCCAACCGCGGGATCTTCGGCGGCGACGGCGCGTACGGCGAGGCCAAGGCTGCGCTCGACGCGCTCGTCGCGAAGTGGGGCTCGGAGCGCTCGTGGGGCGAGCGGGTCACCATCGCCCACGCGCTCATCGGCTGGGTGCGCGGCACCGGGCTCATGGGCCACAACGATCCGCTCGTCGCCGAGGTCGAGGCCGCAGGCGTGCGCACGTGGTCGACCGATGAGATCGCCGTGGAGCTACTCCGCGGCTGCTCGCCGGGCGCCAGGGCTGAGGCCGCGAAGTCGCCGATCACCCTCGACCTCACCGGCGGGCTCGGCGAGGCCGAGCTGGACATGGCCGAGCTCGCGGCGGCGCGGCCCGATGCGGCGACGGACGAGCCCGACGAGCAGAACCGCCGCGCCCTCTCCGCGCTTCCCAACCTGCCGCACGCACCTTCCGGCCCGCGCCCGGACTGGGGCGAGGTCTCTCTCCCGCTCGAGGACATGGTCGTCGTGGTGGGAACCGGCGAGCTCGGGCCGTATGGTTCGGCGCGCACCCGCTTCGAGGCGGAGGCCACCGGCGAGCTGTCTGCGGCGGGCGTCGTCGAGCTCGCGTGGTCCACGGGGCTCATCGAGTGGGAGGACGGGCCGAAGCCGGGCTGGGCGCTCGCGGATAGCGGCGAGCCCATCGCTGAGTCCGAGATCGCCGAGCGCCTGCGCGACGAGGTACTCGCCCGCGTCGGCATCCGCCAGTACGCGGACGACGGCGAGATGATCGACAATTCCTCGCCGCTGCTCAGCTCGGTGTTCCTCGACTCCGACCTCACGTTCGCCGCCGCCGACGAGGCCGAGGCGCGTGCGTACGCCGAGGCGGACCCGGACGGAACGGTCGTCGGATTCGTCGACGGCGAGTGGCTCGTCACCCGCCGCGCGGGGACGGAGATCCGCGTTCCGCGCCGCGCGACGCTCACGCGGGTCGTCGGCGGCCAGATCCCCACGGGTTTCGACCCCCGCGCCTGGGGCATCGGGGCGGACATGGCCGATTCGCTCGACCGCGTCGCGGCGTGGAACCTCGTCGCCACGGTCGACGCGTTCCTCTCCTCGGGATTCACCCCTGCCGAGCTCCTCGCGCACGTCCACCCCGCGGAGGTCGCGAACACGCAGGGCACGGGCATGGGCGGGATGTCGGCGATGCGGAGCCTCTACATCGACGGGATCCTCGGCCGGCCGCGCCAGGGCGACATCCTCCAGGAGGCGCTGCCCAATGTCGTCGCCGCGCACGTGATGCAGTCCTACGTCGGCGGCTACGGGGCGATGGTGCACCCGGTCGCGGCCTGCGCCACCGCAGCGGTTAGCGTCGAGGAGGGCTTCGACAAGATCCGCGGCGGCAAGGCGGAGTTCGTCGTCGCCGGCGGCTTCGACGACCTCTCCATCGAGGGCATCCAGGGCTTCGCCGACATGTCCGCGACGGCGGACTCGGCGGCGATGGCGGCGAAGGGCATCTCCGAACGCCACTACTCGCGGGCCGGCGACCGGCGCCGCGACGGATTCGTCGAGTCCCAGGGCGGCGGGACCGTGCTCCTCGCGCGCGGAGACGTCGCCGCCGAGATGGGCCTTCCCGTCCACGGGGTCGTCGCGTGGGCCGGCTCCTACGCCGACGGCGCGCACACCTCGATCCCCGCGCCGGGGCTCGGCGCGCTCGGCGCGGGACGCGGGGGACGCCGCTCGCGGCTCGCCCGTTCCCTAGCCTCTCTCGGGATGACGCCGGACGACCTGGCCTTCGTGTCCAAGCACGATACGTCGACCAAGGCCAACGATCCCAACGAGGCTGACCTCCACGAGCGCCTCGCCGCGGCCATCGGACGGACGGAGGGCAACCCGCTGTTCGTCGTCTCGCAGAAGACGCTCACAGGGCACGCGAAGGGCGGCGCCGCGGCGTTCCAGCTCATCGGGCTGTGCCAGGTGCTGCGCTCGGGGATCCTCCCGCCGAACCGGGCCCTCGACTGCGTCGACGATGCGATGGCGGAGACCGGGCACCTCGTCTGGCTGCGCGAGCCCCTCGAGCTGGGGGAGTCGATGCCGCTGCGTGGCGCGCTGCTCACCTCGCTGGGCTTCGGGCACGTCTCGGGGCTCATCGCGGTGGCGCACCCGGAGGCGTACTACGCGGCCGTCGCCGGCGAGCTCGGCGAGGAGCGGGCGTCTGCCGTCCGCGCCCGCGCCGACGAGCGCGAGCAGGCCGGCGCGTGGGACGTGCTGCGCGGCATCTACGGGGGCGGGCCCCTCTACACCCGCCCGGTCGCGCGGCGACTCGGCGAGGACGGAACCGCCGCCGAGATCAAGAACCTGGAGGCAGCGATGCTGCTTTCCGAAGACTCCCGGGTCGGTGCGGACGGGGTGTTGTCCGCATCCGGTGGCTTCGAAAGAGGCCGCCGCCCGGTAGACCAGGAGTGAGGTCCTGGTGCGCACGCGGGAAGGGCGTGTGGGCGTAAAGGGCGTCGGGGTCGACATCGTCGACCTCGGCGCCTTCGCCGCGTCTCTGGCAGAGCCCGGGACCCGCTTCGCCCGGGTCTTCTCGGCCACCGAACTCCGACAGTCCCGCGAGGCCGCCGAGAGGCGGGGGAGGCGTGGACATGGGGGACTTGGGGGCCCCGGGGGACACAGGGGGCGGCCGGGCAGTGCGCCCGACACTGCCCGCCACCTCGCCGCGCGCTGGGCGGCGAAGGAAGCCGTGATCAAGGCGTGGTCCGGGGCGCTCTACGGTGCGCCGCCGCCCATCGGCCGCGACGAGCTCGACTGGGCCGAGATCTCCGTGGTGTGCGATGCCTGGGGCCGGCCCGGGGTGCGGCTCACAGGGCGCGTCGCCGCAGAGGTCGCCGCGGGCCTCGGACCCGTGGTGTGGCACCTCTCGCTTAGCCACGACGGCCCCTCGGCGATCGCGTACTGCGTGCTCGAAGGGAGACCCGAACAGAAATAGCGAAGGGCCGGGAACCGCTTGTGGCGATTCCCGGCCTTTGTCGTCATACCCACCGAGTGGGCGCCCCGGCTAGGTGCTCGCGGGGTCGACCTCGTCTTCGGTGAGGTCGGGGTGCCTGACGAAATTCGCGATGCTCAGCACCAGCCCGCCCCAGACGATGAGGAGGAAGAGCACCATCATGATGATCGCTGTCGTGGTCATGTCTTAACCCTCCGTCGTGGCGAAATCGTGCTGCGGGTCCCTGCCGGGGACGCCGCTGAGTTCGAGCCCCCGCTTCCACGGGGTGAAGGTGAGTGCGGTGCCGACCACGAGGACCATGGCGAGAGCGCCCCAGCCCCACGTGTTGACGACCGCCGACGGGTACTCCTCGTAGCCGTCGGTGATGAAGCCCTTGACCGTGAGGAAGAGCGTGACCGCGAGGACGATCACCGTGGCGCCGAGGAACACGAACCAGGTCCAGCCGAGCTTGAACGAGGACACGGCGTTGAGATGGTCCTTCTGCCCGCCGAGCTTGCCCGTGAGGGCGACGGCGACGATCGACAGCAGCGCGCAGGCGACGATGCCGACCTGGTTGGAGAACGCGTCGAGGGTGTCGAGCGTCATGAGGCCCGTCGCCGTGGGCATGAGCAGGAGGGATATGACGGCGAGCGGCACGCACACGAGGAGCGTTCCGCCTAGCCGGCTGACGGCGAGCTTGTCGCGCACCGCGGCGATGACGACCTCGACGATCGAGATGAGAGAGGTGAATCCGGCGAGCACGAGGCACGCGAAGAACAGGACGCCGAAGATCGGGCCGCCTGGCATCGCGGCGATCATTGCCGGGAACGTGAAGAACGCGAG
>NZ_DAINST010000009.1:4656-21790 GCF_036741115.1 Dietzia sp. | reverse complement strand
GAACGCGAGGCCGACGCCGCCCTGGACGTCGTCCCAGCCCATGCCGCCCGCGTGGATGAGGAAGCCGACGCCGGCGAACACGCCGATGCCCGCGAGGACCTCGAATGCCGAGTTCGAGAAGGCGACGACGAGGCCGGAGCTCGTGAGGTTCGTCTTTTTGTCGAGGTAGGAGGAGTAGGTGACCATGATGCCGAAACCGACGGACAGCGAGAAGAAGATCTGGCCGTACGCGGCGATCCACACCTGGTAGTTGGAGAGCACGCTCCAATCCGGGGTGAAGAGCTGGTTGAGGCCGTCCATCGCACCGTCCTGGAACAGGGCGAATACCACCATGACGACGAACAGCACGATGAGCAGCGGGATGAAGAACTGGTTGAGCCGCCCGATGCCCTTCTGCACGCCGAGCGCGAGGACCGCGATGGTGGCGATCCAGACGATCGCGATCATGATGGTGATTTTCGGCACGAAATCGAGGCTGAACGAGGAATCGCTCATCTGGAGGAAATCGTCGGTGAAGAACGACGTGGTCTCCTCGAGCGTGCTGCCGAAGCGCTTGTCGACGGAGAAGAACGCATACCAGGTGGCCCAGCCGATGATCGCCGCGTAATACACGGCGATGATGAGCGCGACGAGTACCTGGAACCAGCCGATCGGTTCGAGCCTGCGATCGAGCCGGCGGAATGAGAGGGGCGCGGATCCGCGGAAGCGGTGGCCGATCGAGTAGTCGAAGAAGAGGAGCGGGATTCCGGCGGTGAGCAGGGCAATGACGTAGGGCACAAGGAACGCGCCGCCACCGTTGTCGAAAGCGACATACGGAAAACGCCAGATATTGCCGAGCCCCACCGCCGAGCCGATGGCGGCGAAGACGAACACGTTACGGGAGGAAAAGGCCTCTCTCGCCTGTGTCTTCTCCGCCCCTGGCGATGATGCGGACGATGTCATCGTCGAACTCCTGTAGGGGTCGAGGGGAGGTCCGCGGGCGAGGGTGTCGCGTCGAGACCGTGTGCCGATACCTTAGACCATGCTTAGCGCGGCGGGGTCTCGATTTTGGCATTCTCCGATTTCTCGGAGGGGCGGGTTTCGCGCTCAGTCCTCTTCGCGCGCTTCGCGCTCGGCGAGCCAGAGATATGCCGAGAGCATCTTCTTGATCTCGTGGACGGTCTCCGCGTGGACGTCGCGTCCCGCCGACTCGGGCTGCTGCACGGAGAAGTTGAGGAGCGAGTAGGCGACGTGCACGAGCACCTCCGCCATGAAGGCGCGATGCTCGCTGTCCGCGGCCGGCGTGAGCGGGGAGAGGGCCGCCGCCACCATGCGGGCGAGCTCCTTCTCGTTGAGCGCGGCCGTCGCGCGCGTGGCCGGGGTCGCCTGGGTCGCGAGCCACACCGCGCGCCGGGAGGGATCGGACTGCCACATCGTGGCGAGGTGTTCGATGAACTCGTTGAGGAGTTCCGGCCAGCCCGGCGTGGGGATCTGGTTGTAGAAGTCCGCGAGCTCGGAGACGACCCCGCGGGCGTCCTGCCGGTCGAGTTCGCAGACGAGCACGTATTTGTTGGCGAAGAACTGGTACAGCGTGCCGATGGGGACGCCCGCGCGAGAGGCGACCTCCTCGCACGTGAACGAGTCGATGCCGTCTTCGATGAGCACCTCGCGGGCCGATGCGAGCAGCGCCTCGAACTTGCGCCGGCTCCGTTCTTGGATGGGCCGGCGGCGCGGGACGAGGATGTCGGGGTTCTGCTCCCCGTTGTCCTGGGCGGCATCGGAGAGCCGCGCGGTGACGGCCTCGAAGGTGTACTGATCCGCTGCGCTTCCCCTGGCGGCGTCGCTCACGTGTCCGGGCCTCCCCTTATTCGCCGGCGGCGGTGTCAGAGAGGTCGACGTCGAGCAGTCCGGCGACCATCGCCACGTGTCCCTTGGCGCGGACGTTGTAGCGGGCGAACGAGAGGGTCCCGTCTTCCTCGACGACGAAGGTGGAGCGGATGACTCCCATGACCGTCTTGCCGTAGTTTTTCTTCTCTCCGAAGGCGCCGTACGCCGTGAGCGTCTCCTTCGACTCATCGGAGAGGAGCGGGAATTCGATGCCGTACTTGTCGCGGAACTTCGCGAGCTTCTCCGGGGAGTCGGGCGAGAGGCCGACGATGCGCATGCCGGCCGTGTCGAAGTCCGGGGCGGCGGCGTTGAAGTCGCAGGTCTCGGTGGTGCAACCGGGGGTCATGGCGGCGGGGTAGACGTAGATGAGTACGCGGCCCAGGTCCTTGAGACGGACGATGTTCCCGTCAGCGTCGGGAAGTTCGAAATCCGGCGCGACATCCCCGATCTCGAGGCGATTTCCGTCCATCTACCCGAACTCCTCCCTGTCGTCGGCCGCGGCGGGCGTACTCCCGAAAGGTGATGCGGCCATCAACTTTGATCCTCACTTTACGCAATAGAGTTCGTTTCCGTTCGCCAGGTCGACGGGGCGCGGCCCTTGTGGGTTATCGTTGTTCCGGTAAATACTTGTCGGCGACGCGTCGGTCCGGCCTGCGGCTGGCTCGCATCGGCCCGCGGCCGGACCACACGCGAATCGGAGGACCCGTGGCACGCAGTTACGAAAGCATCGAAGGCGATATCGCCAAGGCGCGCGACAACCTCGCGGCCACGCTCGACGAGCTCGGCGAGCGCGTGAGCCCCAAGAACATCGCCTCGCAGGGCAAGGAGCAGGCGACGGCGTTCTTCAAGAACCCCGTGGTGCTCGCCGCGATCGGCGGAGTCGCCGCGCTCGCCGTCGGTGGTGTGCTGTTCAGCGTCAACTCGAAGCGCAAGCGCAATGCGGCGATCGATCGCTACCTCGAGTCGAAGAAGCTGGGTTCGATCCTGTCCTAGTCGGTTCTCGCCACCACGGCCGGCCTAATGAGGCCAGGTGGGAGCCTCACAAGCCCCTCGGTACCTCCGGGGGGCTTTTGTCATGTCGAAATCAGTTAACGATATGTCGTTGACATGTCGCGATATGCTTGTCATTCTTGTTTTCGACAGAGGTGCCAACGGGTGCTTCCACGAGATCGAAGGAGAACGATATGAACGGCATGAATGGCATGAGCGGTATGTATGGCATGGGCGGTATGTATGGCATGGGCGGCGCTGGCAGCTTCGGTGGTTTCGGCGCTGCCGATCGCGGCGGGCACGTCCGGCGCGGTGGGCACGTCCGGCGCGGTGGGCACGGGGGGAGCGGCGGGCACGTCCGGCGCGGTGGGCACGGGGGGAGCGCTGGACATGGTGGACGTGGCGGACTGGGTGGACCAGGTGGCCACCACGGCCTTGGTCCCGGCGCCCCGTTGCGCGGTCCACAGGGACACGGCGGTGGTCGCAGTGGCGGACCCGGCGGCAGTCGCGGTGGAGGTCGTGGCGGAGGTCGGAGCGGCGATGGCCGAGATAGCGCTTGGTCCGACGGCCGCCTGGGCCAGGAGCTCGGGCAGTTCTTCGCGGAGATGGCCAACAGCTTCGGCAACGGCGGCCATGGTGCGCCCGGAGGCCCGGGCGCACGTGGAGGGCGCGGTCCCCGCGGTCGCGGTGGCTTTGGCCAGGGCTTCGGCCCCGGCCCAGGATTCGGCGGTGGCTTCGGTTCCGGTTTCGGTGCTGGTTTCGGCACCGGCGGACCGGGGAGAGGCGACGGCAAGCGACGCGCGCGCCGCGGCGACGTCCGCAACGGCATCCTCCTGCTCCTCGCCGAGGAGTCGCGCAACGGCTACGGCGTGATGCGTGAGCTCGCCGAGCGAAGTGAAGGGGAGTGGACGCCCAGCTCGGGTGCCGTCTATCCGGCGCTGTCGCAGCTCGAGGACGAGGGTCTCATCGAACTCGACGCCGAGGCCGGCCCCAAGCACTACCGACTCACCGTCGCCGGCAGCGCCGAGGCAGAGGCGCTTGCCGAGAAGCGCGCGCCGTGGGACCTCGGCGAGAGCGATTCGGTTCAGGCCGGCGACGTTTCTGATGGCGCCGACGATGTGAACGGTCCGGGGCGTCCGGGCCTTGAGCTCGGCAACTCGATGCGCCAGATGATGCTCGCCCTGCGCTCGGTACTCGCCACCGGCGATGAGAGGCTCATCGCTCAGGCTCGCGAGGAAATCGACGGCCTACGCAAGAGCTTGTACGCGATGCTCGCGGAAAACGACTAGGTCCGCGTACCCGCGCGATCCAACTCTACAAAAGCAAAAACCGGGGCGGCACTCTCCATTGGAGGGTGCCGCCCCGGTCTCATAAAATCGTTGTGCGCCATCAGGGACTCGAACCCCGAACCCGCTGATTAAGAGTCAGCTGCTCTGCCAATTGAGCTAATGGCGCATGCGTCTCGCGGCGGTAACGAGGCGCTGTGTGGAGCGCGTCCCGCCGTGAACCGTTGAATACATTAGCACCGCCCCAACCAATCGCGAAATCGGCCCGCACCCTGCGGAAACGTGGTTGGCTCGTCGGCGAACCAACCGCGCCCGGGCGCGCTACTTGTGGAAGCCTTCGCGAAGAACGACTCCGTATTCGATCCACGCCTTCATTCCCGCGAGCATCGTCGTCCAGCCGTAGCAGTTGCCGAACGCGGCCTTCGCACCCTCGTCGCCCGGCTTCCACGCTGCCTCGGTGATGCTCACTAGCGTCCGGGTGTTGTCGTCGATCGGCTCGAACTCGAAGGTCACGCGTGTCGCGCCGTCCGCCGTCACTCCTTCTCCCGAAGCCCACTCGATGACGATTCGCTCGTTCTCGATTGCCTCGAGCACTTTGACGGGGAACGCGCCCGGGAAATCGGCGAAGTCCCAGGTGACGGTTGTGCCACCCTCGAGCCGGCCATGCGCGCCACCGGTCGTGAAGTACTTCGACAGTCGCTCTGGATCGGCTACCGCCTCGTACGTCTCGGAGACAGGCTTGGAGATGTAGCCCGAGATCGTGAACCCGAGCTCGGCCTGCTGGTTCCGCTGGTCGGGCTGTCCCTGGAGGTTCTGCGTCTCTTCGCTCATGTGGTAAAACTACAACATGTCTGACGGCGGAGGCAACGATTCCCTGGACGACGCCGTATTTAAGGCGCTGGCCAATCCCGTGCGCCGCCGTATGCTCGACGTGCTTCGCGACGCCCCGCGCACAACGGGGGAGTTGTGCGCCGCGTGTCCCGAGCTCGACCGGACGACGGTGCTGCAACACCTGCGGGTGCTCGAGCGGGCCGAGCTTGTCGCCGGGTGGCGGGTCGGGCGGGAGCGGCACCTCTCTCTGTCGCCGCTGCCGATCAAGAGGATCCACGATCGTTGGATACGCAGCTACATGACTTCCGCTGTCGATCTCCTTTCCGGACTAGGCGAGTAGCGCCTGCTGATTCCGTGGGGACGTCGTGTTCCGCGCGGTCCATCTCAATCGAATCCGCTATCGCGATGATGAGCCCGAGATATGGTCGATATTCAGGCGAAACGCCGTGCAGTTCTGGCGGATCCGAGCGCCGGCACCGGCGAAGTCGAGGGGGTCCAATGACTCGGCCGCCACATGGTCAGTCGAATGGTGGGCAGCCGCAGGTGGATGACGGCGGTGGCGGGTAACAGTACATCCCGCCGAACCCCAACGCTTAACCGGACCAGCAGAGTGACCAAGGTGCCTTCGGGGGCCAGGGTCTCTACGGGGGCCAGAATGTTTACGGGAACCAGCGTCCCTACGGGGAACAAGGTGCCTTCGGAAGTCAGAACGAATTCGGCAATCAGATTCATCCTGGCCAGAACCCCTATTCAGGCCAGAGCTCGTACTCGGGTCCGGGCTCCGATCCCGGGCGCAATCCCTCCGCCTGGCAGGCTCCCGGCGCGGGGCAGGCACCCGATGCGGGGCAGCCCCCCTATGGAATGCCGGCGAATCCATGCGCTGGCCCGCCAGTGAATTCGCCGGATACCGCTCAGTTCCCTCCCGGTGGGGATCCTCGTTCCGGGTATTCGCTGCCCGGCCGGTGGCCGTACGGCTCCGGCGGTGGCTTCCCGCCTCCCGGTGGGCCCAATGCTCCCGGCGGACCTATTCCTCCTGGTGGCCCCATCTCTCCGGGCAAGTGGCCGAACGGAGCGCATCCGCAGGCGCAGAAATCGAATACTGGGCTGATCCTCGGCGGCATCGTCGCCCTGGTCCTTGTTTTCGCTCTCGCCATCATGGCGTTCGTGGTGTTGAGGCCAAAGGGCGACGGCTCCACCACGGCGTCCGGTGCCACGGCGTCGCCGGGATCGTCGTTGGGCGGCGCCTCGGTGAGCGGCACTCCACCGACCGAGGAGCCCGATGCGCTGCTACCTCCGTCGTCTGATGAATCCCTGGTACTTCCGGAGGAGACCACCTTTCCGCCTGGTCCGCTCTGGGTCAGGCACGAAGTCGAGTCCTCGAGCAGCGACGTGACGGTGACATATGTGCCGGACGATGCGGAGGTCGAGCTGGAAGAGGTTTCGAGTACGTGGTCGACGGGGTTCACTTCCGATAGCACCCCGTACCACTAATTCGCTGTGAGTATTCTGGTGTGCGATGGCGGCGATTCGACGTGCCGGATCCTGGTCAATGACGAAGTGGCGGTTGAGGACAGCGGGCACGGGAGCATGGGCTTGGCGGACTGTTCCTTGATGTCGACGGGCAACTGATTGGTCTCGCACAAGCGACCATAGTCGAACACTTCCTTTGTGTCGAACGAATGTGCTAATGTCTTTTGTGTCAGAAGCGCTCAAATTCGCACACGTGGGAGCCGGAATGGCACGCTCGACCACTGCACGATGTTCACCGCCCAATGGTCCTGCCAGGTTAAAAGCCCTTTCCCCTGTTCGTCGGGCTCGTCCGTCGGATCTTGCAAATACTCTCCCGGAGGCGCTCGATCGACTCGTCGAGTCGGCATCGAATGTTCGAACAGCAGCCGTCGGCGAAAGGGGTGCCGGGTCACTCGTTGAGCTCCCCGAAATGCTCCAGTCGCTGGGGCGGACGCTTATGTGTGTGGCGTCCCATCTGGGCCCCGAGGCACAACAGGGAGACGTGTTCGCAGTGCTCGCGTCGTCGGCGGAGGCGGCGGCGATGTCGCGTTCGCTCGATGTCCTCAGGGAAGAGGAGGCGAGATTTCGCGAAACGCATCCCGAGGAGCCCGGCGGATGGGTAGATCCGCACGAGTACCAGCGCATTGACCCGGAAACCCAGGCGGCCGATCGGGTCGCCTCGGAGATGAACCTTACGGTGTCCCACGCGCGCCGCTTGCTCGGGGGCGCGGTCCTTCTGTCGCGCTGCTCACGGGTGTGGAATGCCGCTCTTCGCGGGGCAGTTCCGTCGAAAGTGGCCGTACGGATCTCGCGCGAGCTCGAGCATGTCGTGGACCCGGAGAAGCGCTCGGAGATCGAGGCCCGGATACTCCTGTTGTGCGAGGTCGACGGTCGCACGGCCCGGTGGTCATCGGGGGCCACTCGAAAGCTGCACTCGATCATCAACGATGTCGACCCGGACGCGCTCAAGTCGGGTGAGGAAAATGCCGTGCGGGGGAGGGGCGTACGCAAATGGTCTCCCTCGCCCGCCGAGTCGGTGGTGTGCGCAGATCTGCCCATACTCGAGGCGGAGGCTGTGTGGAGCTCGGTCGACGGACTTGCCGCCGCGTGGGGTCGGATGGCGGGCGAGGACCGTACTGCGGCGCAGCGGCGTGCAGATGCCCTTGTCCAGCTGGTCACGGGGATAGACAAACGGCCGCCGGGGGACGAGACCCCGATCGGCGGGCATTCGTCGAACCCTGCGATCACGATCGTCGCGGGCGCCAGTTCGCAGATCGGGACGGTGCGAGCGTTCGGCGGCTCAGGCTCGGCGGTCAGGGAGCGGCTCGACGAACTCCTGTCCGCGTCTCGGTCGGCGTCCCTGGCTGTGCTCCCCATCGGAGATGACGTCGCGGGTCCGAATCTCCACCGCCTCTCCCGGGAATTGGCGGAGGTGGCCGAGAGGATCGCCGCAGAGACCACGTACACGCCGTCTGCGTCCCTGCGCCGGCTCGTCGTTCTCCGGGACGGCACGTGCCGCCACCCGGGCTGTGAAGTGTCGGCCGGGCGCTGCGATCTCGACCATGTCCGGCCATTCGTCGCAAGCGATCCGCTCGGCGGCGGGCTCACTCGCGAAGACAACCTCATCGCGCTGTGCCGACACCACCACCGGGCGAAGACGCATGGAGAAATGATGTACGAGCTCCTGCCGGACGGCCGCGTGAGGGCTTCGCTGGGAGGTCGCGTGCTCGGAGACAGCACTCCGAATGGCCCTAGGGGGATCGAAAGGGAAGCGCTAGGGCTGGAGTATGCGGCTGCGGCGCCGGAGTATCGGGATCAGGTGCTCGCGCTGACCGATGCCGCTCGGGCGCTTGGCGAGGTGCTTCTCCGCTGTCGGGGCGTCGACGGCGGCAGGGCCTCGTATGGCGCTGGCAATGAAGTCGGCACAGGCGCCGGCAACGGAGCAGGCACCGGAAAAGGCAGCGGCAACTGCTCGGGCAGCGGCAACTGCTCGGGCATCGGCGACGGCTCGGGCCGAGCTGCAGCGGCACGAGGGGGAGTGCAAGCTGCTTCTGCGTGCTCGACGTCAACGCCGCTACGGCGTAGTCAGCATCGATCTGCTCGCCGAACGCGAACGACTGCGGCCTTCCGCAAATCTCGCCGGGCGGCTCTGAGGGAGATTGTCGGAGCGACTGCTGGGGAAGCGTCGAAAAGCGCGCCGAAGAACGCGCCGGGGGCGAAGGTCGGATTCGATCGCGTTGACCCCTCCCAGGACGAAGCTTTGTCCGAACCACCGTTCTGAGGGGTAGGCGGGTGTCGGGCACGAAAAAGCCCGGGCCGCTTGTACCTGCACGAGAATGTGCGGACGGCCCGGGCTCTCTCCCTGGGGTGAGTGACGGGACTCGAACCCGCGACAGCCAGGATCACAACCTGGTGCTCTACCAACTGAAGAGAACAGGGGCACGCATAGGCCTGCACCCTTTGTCAAAGGTGCAGGTCAAGGCGCGGGCACTGTGGGCACGGTGAGCAATGTCGGCACTAATTACTGACGAACTGCGGATTATTTGCGGAATGGACGCGCCCCACGCCGCGACCAACAAAGCCGACCTAAGGCAATTTTTACCCCCGCCGACAACCCCTGTAACATTCGTTGCTTAGTTTGCACTAAGAATGTGAACCAGGATACCAGCGCCACCAAAGGCCCTCAGGACAGGAACTCCCGTGACCAACAACCAGCCGCCCACCGGACCTCAGAACTGGCAGGGCGACCCGAACCAGCAGTGGCAGCAGCACCCGCAGCAGTGGCAGCAGCACCCGCAGCAGTGGCAGCAACAGCCCCAGAAAATGCGCGGTGGGTGCTTCAAATGGTTCGCGATCATCGCGGGAATCATTGTCGTCCTTATCATCGTCATCGCCGCCATCTCGGCTGCAGGCGGCGGTAACAACGACTCCACGAGCGACAGCAGCCAGCCCGGGAACTCCGAATCCAAGGACGCCGACGAGCAGCAGAACGGTTCGACGGTGAAGTTCGAGGTTGAAACCGCAGACGGCAGCAACGTGTCCGTCACCTACACCAGCGCGGGCGATGGCGCGAGCCAGGCGCAAGACAACGCCACTGCGTCGCCCTGGTCGAAGGAGATTCAGGTCGACAAGCACGGCATGCTCAACGTCAACGTGCTCGCCCAGCAAGAGGGCTCCGGAGACGTCACGTGCCGGATCCTCGTTGATGGGGAAGAGGTCAACTCGAACACGTCGAGCGGCCCGTACTCCATCGCCACATGCAACTTCGCGGACTTCCTCCGCTAACCGAAACGGACACCCCATGGACATCCTCAACATGCTCATCACCTACGCCGCGCAGATCATCAACTTCCTGTTTCCCAACCCGTTCACCAGCGGGATCACGAACGAAACCGTGGGGGCGACCGATGCGTAAGCTCCTCGCTGCCGTCGCCGCGGCGCTCGCCGTGGGCGGAATGGCCGCTTGCTCGAGCAACCCCGACGAGGCGACCGTCACGGTCACGAAGACCGCCGAATCGTCCAAGCCGACCACCTCGACGAAACCGAGCGCAACCCCCACGACCGAAGCCGAGCCCGCCGGCCAGACGGCCGAGCAACCCGCCGAAGGCCCCGGCATCGATGGATGGGTGCCGGTCTCCACAGAGGTTAGCTACCAGTGCCCGCAGACGGACGCATTCGTGTCTGACCCGTCGCAGTGCACGCCGGAGAACCTAGGCGCGGTGCCGCCGCAGGATCTCTC
The DNA here is from genome assembly GCF_036741115.1 of Dietzia sp. Taxonomy (NCBI): domain Bacteria; kingdom Bacillati; phylum Actinomycetota; class Actinomycetes; order Mycobacteriales; family Dietziaceae; genus Dietzia; species Dietzia sp. The sequence continues at coordinate 11,569 of NZ_DAINST010000009.1, read as the reverse complement.
CACGGTCGCTTTCGCCGATGGTGGCACTTGTGCGGCCGCGATCTGCGGCTATGGGCACGACGAGAATGGGAACCGCAACCCGACGTCTGGGGAGTTGCAGGGGCAGCACGGGTGCGAGCAGGGGTACATCACGGACCCTGACTACTGCGCACAGGTCGCAGAGATTACGGGGAACTGATCAGGCGTAAAACAATCGCCGTACTCGCTGCCGGATCGCTCACCGCATGCTCGAGCAACTGGAACGAAGTGACCGTCACCGTGACCAAGTCGCAGAGTCCAACCACTTCCGCCTCGAGTGCGAGTACGCCAACGGCCGAGGAGACTTCGGAAGCTGAGACAAACGATGTCCAAGAAGAACAGGTGACACCTGAGACATCGGAAGAAGAAGCGTCGGCTGGGCAACCATCGGTCCCGGCGCCGACCGTAGTGGGATGTGCGAATTATGGTGGGTCGGCGCGGATGTCGGACGGTTCCGTTGCCTATTCGGCGTCATGCGACGAGAACGCTATTGGGCTAGTGCCCGGCAACGTCGCTCCATACGGCGAGTTTGCGATCGATCCGCCCGTGACTGCGGACAACAACTACAACCCGGACACCGCGAGGATCGCTGGCCAGAACTGGTGGGGCGAGTGCATGGCGTCGAACACTCCCGAGTTCTGCCGAGCGAACGACCCGTACCAGTGATGCGGTACACGGATCTCGCCCGCGAGCTGGCTGTGGAGCTCGACGCTCCCGCCGAGGAGGTGCTCTCCGACCTCATGTCCGCGATGCACGCGCACGGGTGGCTTCGAAGAATGAGTGGTACGCGCCGCGTTGGGCCGATCTGTTTGTTCGGGGCGCTGGGCCAGGGAGTTCACTGACGAACTCGATGGGTGTACCGTCCATAGTGATTCCTTGCAGGGGATTTCAGGCCGCCCGGTGTTGCACCACCAGGGCGGCTTCTTTATGCCGCCGCGTCGGGGACTTGGATGACGAGGTTGTCGAGAGTCCGGCCGGTGATCCTTTTCAGCTCCATCAGGTCGGTGATGGACGACGACGTGAGTCCCTTGCGGAGACTCCGAACCGTCGCGCCGGTGCGTCCGATCTGGACCCCAAGCTGTTCGTCGGACGTGAGGCCGCAGATGCGCCGTGCGTCGTCCAGGACGGTGGGGTCGATGCGAATCAATGTTCACCTCCTCCGATGAGTCGTGAACGGCGATCGAACATTCACCGTACGGCATGAACATCAAGCTATACACGGCGAACGAATTACGCAAGTGTGATTCGAAAAACTCTTGTTTCCCCAGCTAGAGGCCGAACATTAATTGTTCGCATGTGGGTTGATCCGTGCTAGTCTCGTCGCATGAGACACAGCGAATGGCTCGAGAGGACGACCGGCGGGGCCTCGCCCCGCGCCGTCGGCCGAGCGACAGGCATCTCGTTCCGGACGGTCACCGACCAGACCGCCCGCGAATCTTTGGCCGCCGAGAACGTCATCAAGATCGCCGACGCGTACGGCGCGCACCCGGTCCGCGCCCTCGTTGATTGCGGGTACCTTGCCGCGGACTACGCAGTGGAGATCGACCCGTTTACCGCGCTAAGCGGGGTCACCGACGACGACCTTGCGAAAGAAGTTCTGCGGAGGATGAAGCTCAGTGGCGATCACCGAGCGCTCTCGGAACCGGTTGACGACCTCGCAGCACGCCGACGAAACCGCGAGGAAGCGAGCGCCGACAACTGGCGAGACGCCGAGGGGCCGCAGCTAGGACGTCAAACAAGAACGATCCATGCTATGAATGACAACACTGTAATTGCAGGTCACGAGGGCGACATGTCGGAGCGCGACTCTAGCTTTCCTGGCATGCGATACCACCCATAGCGACGCCTAGCGCGGCACATGACGGTCAACACCCGCGCCGACCTACCCGCCCACATCGACGCCCTCACAGACGGCACGCGCATCTGGTTCCGCCGCGGCCTCACTCAAGCGCAACGACGCTCCGCCCTCGCGCACGAGCTCGTCCACATCGAGCGCGGGCCGGTCCCGCCGTTCGCCGAGGCGAAAGAGGAGGAGCTCGTCGAATGAATCGCCGCTCGCCGGCTGATCGATCTCGACATGCTCGACGAAGCGCTCGTGTGGCATGGGGGAGTAGTCCACGCAGACACGGCCGACGACTGCTGGAGCGACCTGACGATGCTCCAAGCGCGGATACGGGCGTGTAGTTCCGCCGAACTCGAGTATTCGCATCGCCGGTTCGAGCAGATCGAGGGGGCGGCATGAACACAGCCGAGATCCTCTCATTCGAACGCAAGCGGTGGCGATACCGAGGCTCCAAAGAAGAAGCGATCCGCGAGACGTTCGGCGTCTCCACGCCCCGCTACTACCAAGTCCTCAACCAGATCCTCTACACCGAGGAGGCTATGCTCGCCGATCCGCTCACCGTGAAGCGGCTCCGGCGGATACGAGACTCGCGCTCCGCGAAACCTGTACGCACCTACAGCCTGAACGGATAGATACACGTGGCTATCCAGAAACGCGACACCTCCGCCGGCGCCAGGTATGTCGCCCGGTACCGCGGATCCGACCGAAAGGAACGATCCTGCACCTTCGCCCGCCGCAAAGACGCGAAAGCATGGCTCGAGGACCGCGAACGCGAACTGCGGCGAGGGAGTGGATTGACCCTGAGCTCGGCTGAGAAACCGTTCTCGACTACGGGAAGCGATGGAAGGACCGTGCCCACCCGATGGCACCCGCTCGCACCGGCAGTCGCTCCTCGACAACCTTGGACGGCTCGCCGACGCCCCACTCGGGAAGGTGAAGAAGGGCGACGTGAACGAGTGGTTCCAGTTCCTCGCGGCACGCCCGTGGGCGGACGGGAAACCGCTCGCCGATTCGACCCGCGCAGCGACGCACAAGGACCTCACCGCGCTATTCCGGTCCGCGGTGACCGAGGAGCTGATCCTTCGCAGTCCGGTAGGGCCGCGGCCGAAGGCCGAACGTCACGATGAGCCTTTCATCGAAAACGAGCTTATCACCCCGTTGCAGCTCGCGAAGCTCGTCATTGCGGCCCGTGACGGGGTGAAGGGTGCCCGGCCGATGCAGATGTTCGCCCGCGCCGTCGTCGTCGCTGCGACATCGGGTCTGCGGCCTGGGGAGTTCGCCGGGTTGAAGGTGCGAAACGTCGACTGCCGGCGCCTCGAGATCCACGTCGTCGAGCAGGCGACCAGGGCAGCCGGAGGAACCCAACGCACGAAGTCGGCAGCGTCAAGGCGCACGGTGCCCGTGCCGAAGGAGACTATTGACGCGATCGCCGAGCAGCTTTCGGTTCAGCTGCGAGGCGCCAATGAGATAGTGTTCTGCTCGTCGAGAGGCTCGGCGCTCACGCAGGTTCGGTTCGGCGAGTACTTCCGCCGCTATCGCGAGGCCGCGGGGATCGGTGGGCGGACGATGCACGATCTGCAACACCTGTACGTATCGGCGCTAATCCGGGCAAGGAGGTCGACGAAAGTCGTGCAGAAACGTCTAGGGCACGCCTCGGTCTCGGTCACCTTGGACGTGTATACGCAACTGTGGCTCGACGATGACGACGCGGACCGGGTAGCAATCGCGGAGCAGCTGCGGGATATGTGCGGATTATCGACGCTGCCCGAACCGAAGCGGGGAGTGCGTGACCGCCGTGGTGGTGACGAAATGAGGAAAACCCCCTGCCTGAGCAGGGGGTTTTCGTTTGGGGTGAGTGACGGGACTCGAACCCGCGACAGCCAGGATCACAACCTGGTGCTCTACCAACTGAACTACACTCACCACGCTCGTCGGAACTTACACATGTAGTCACATGCGGTCCCGCGCAGCGCTCAGAAGTCTACATGCCGCCCGCTCACGAGAGCGAATCGGCGATCTTCGCGACTTCCTCGGAGGAGGGGCCGGGCTCCGGCACGAAGGCGGCGGCGCGGTAGTAGCGCAGCTCCTTGATGGATTCCTCAATGTCGGCGAGCGCGCGGTGCGCCATCCCTTTTTCTGGCTGGCCGAAGTAGATCCGCGGGTACCAGCGGCGGCACAGCTCCTTGATCGAGCTCACGTCGATCATGCGGTAGTGGAGGAACTCGTCGAGCTCGGGCATGTCACGTGCGATGAACTTCCGGTCCGTCGCGATCGAGTTCCCGGCCAGCGGAGCCGATCCCGGGTTCTCCACCCACTCGCGGACGTAGTCGAGCACGGCCTTTTCGGCCTCGGCGACGGTAACGCTCGAAGCGCGGATCTCGTCCGTCAGCCCAGAGGAGGCGTGCATGTTCTTGACGACGTCGCTCATGGCATCCAACGCGGCATCGGGCGCCCCGATCACGATGTCGACGCCGTCGCCGAGCACGTTGAGGTCACTGTCGGTGACTAACGCCGCGATCTCCACGAGAAGGTCTGCGCCCTCTTCGGTCCCGCCGTCGAGGCCTGTCATCTCGCAATCGATCCACACGATCCGGTCGTGGCGCGGATTGAGCGCGGGTTCGGCAACGGTCTTGGCAGCATCTGATTCTGGCATGATCTAAATCATGCCGAACGAAACCCCAGCAAGCGACCCCGCGGCCGCATCAACGTCCGAATCCTCCCCCGCACAGGCCATCGCGCAGGGCTATGCGAGCGAGGGCTCCGCCGTCACACTCGGCTCCGTACTGGTGGACGGGACGCCCCATTCGGACTCCCGCGTGGCGATTCCGCTGTCGATGATCAACCGGCATGGACTCATCGCCGGCGCGACCGGCACGGGCAAGACGAAGACGCTGCAACTCATCGCGGAACAGCTGTCCGCGAACGGCGTGCCTGTCGTGATGGCCGACGTCAAGGGCGATCTTTCGGGCCTGGCGAAGCCCGGCGAGGGATCGGAGAAGGCGAAGAAGCGCGCCGACGAGGCCGGCGTCGATTGGTCGCCGGCCGGTTACCCCGTGGAGTTCCTCTCGCTCGGCACCGAGGGCATCGGTGTGCCGCTGCGCGCGCGGGTCAGCTCGTTCGGGCCGATCCTGCTGTCGAAGGTCCTCGGGCTCAATTCGACACAGGAGTCGACCCTCGGTCTCGTCTTCCACTGGGCCGACGAGCAGGGCCTCGAGCTCTACGACCTCAAGGACCTCCGCGCGGTCCTGCAGTACCTCACCTCGGACGAGGGCAAGGAGGAGCTCAAGGGAATCGGCGGCGTCTCCGCGCAGACCGCGGGCGTGATCCTCCGCTCGCTCGTCAACCTCTCGAACAACGGCGGCGACACCTTTTTCGGCGATCCGGAGCTCGACCCCGCCGACCTGCGCCAGGTCGTCGACGGCAAGGGCACGATCTCGCTCATCGAGCTCGGCGACCAGGCGGGCCGCCCCGTGCTGTTCTCGACGTTCCTCATGTGGATTCTCGCGGAGCTCTTCCACGACCTGCCCGAGAAGGGCGACGCGGACAAGCCGGAGCTCGTCTTCATCTTCGACGAGGCCCACCTGCTGTTCCAGGATGCCTCGAAGGCATTCCTCGAGCAGGTAGAGCAGACGGTAAAGCTCATCCGTTCCAAGGGCGTGGGTGTCTTCTTCTGCTCGCAGCTCCCCACGGACATCCCCGGCGAAATCCTCTCGCAGCTCGGCGCGCGCATCCAGCACGCGTTCCGCGCCTTCACGCCCGAGGACCAGAAGGCGCTGTCGAAGACGGTCAAGACGTACCCGAAGTCGGATGTCTACGACCTCGAGCAGGCGCTCACAGGCGCTGGCATCGGCGAAGCGATCGTCACGGTGCTCTCCGAGCGCGGCGCACCGACCCCGGTGGCGTGGACCCTCATGGCGCCGCCGACCTCTCTGATGAACACGATCGGCAACGACGCGATCTCCGAGGCCGCCAAGGGCAGCGCGGCTTGGGGCAAGTACGGGGAGACCGTCGACCCGCAAAGCGCCTACGAGAAGCTCGAGGAGAAGGCGAACGCGGCTGCGGGGGCCGAGAACGTAGCGAATTCCGCGAACGCGGAGCGCGCTGAAACCGCGTCCCCAGCCCCAGCGGAAAAAGAAAACGCTTCGAAGGGCGGAGGAAAGGACGAGGGCTCCTTTATCGAGCGCGCCATGTCCAACCCGGCGACCCGCAGCTTTATGCGCAGCGCGGCGAGCGCTGCCGGGCGCGAGATCACGCGCAGCCTCTTCGGGACGCGCCGCAGGCGGTAGCTCTGGGAGAGCTCGCCGGTAGGGGACGACCGTGCCGGCGCCTGTGGTGCCGTCAGACCTGGCGCCGTCAGACCTGGCGCCGTCAGACCTGGCGCGGCCGCAGCGCGAGCGAGCAGGCCGAGCGGGATGATGAGGACGAGCATGTCGAGCAAGTGGGCGTACATCGCGTCCGCTTAGCTCGGCCCGCCCCATGCGTTGACGTACTCGGCGGGTCTACCGATGTAGCCGAGCTGCATCCCGAAGCGGAAGAGCGCGTAGGCGACGGCGAACACCGCGAACGCGACGAGCGCCGCACGCAGGACACGGACGACTCCGAAGAACCGCGCACCAACCGAGCCCGCCCGCGCCGGCCGGAACGCTGCCGCGATCCGGTCGGCGGTGCCGCGCCGCCACGGCGCCGTCAGCGCCGAGAAGGCTCGTTCGAGAAGAGCTCGTTCGAGTAAACCCACTGCGCTCCCGCGGCGAGCGCCGTCAGGACGAGATGGAACGGCCAAGCGTTCTGGGCGGGGTCGTGCACGGGAAGCTGTTGTGCTGCGCCGCTCGCAGAGGTCGAGAGGAACACAGCAGTAGTGACGGCGCCGAGCGCGACCATCGCCGCGCTCCCGATGACGAGCACAGGGGAGAGCGTGTTGCGGGCGGGGCGTCGAAGAGAGCTGGGCATGCCCCCGGGAGCTAGGCGCGGCGAACCCCCGAGGGCATCACCCGCGAGAGGGATATCGGGCCGATTTCGATATCGGGCTGCTTCGAAATCGGGCTACTTCTCGGC
>NZ_DAINST010000009.1:0-4646 GCF_036741115.1 Dietzia sp. | reverse complement strand
CGGCAGCCTCATCCGCCGACCCCTCGCCGAGCTTGGCGTAGAAGCGGCCCATGATCGGTGCCATCATGCGTCGGGGTGCGAAGTTCGCGGCGAGCGACATCCCCTGCCCGATAGGGCCGGGAACGACGCGCATCTTGTTCTTCGCGAGGGCATCGAGCGAGACGCGCGCGGTGTACTCGGTGTCGATCCAAAGGCGATCGGGGACGATCCGGTCGACGAAGGTCTTGTCCTCCTCGGCGAGTTCCTCGGTGCGCACAGGGCCGGGAGCGAGGAGGGTGACGTTGACTCCCTGTCCGGCAACCTCGCCGCGAATCGACTCGGAGAACGTATTGAGGAACGCCTTGGTGGCGGCGTAGGTTGCGTTGTTCGGGATAGCGGTGTTGCCCGCCGCGGAACCGACGTTGAGGATCGCGCCGGAGCGCCGCGACACCATCCCGGGGAGGACGGCGAGGATCAGCTCGAAGGCCGCGACGGCGTTGAGCTGGACCTGCGCGCGCTCGTAGTCGAGATCGAGCTCGGACACGGGCCCGAACGTCGCGATCCCGGCGTTGTTGCACAGCACGCACACCTCGAGCGTGCGGAGCTCGGCGAGGAGCGGCGCGCGCTGCTCGGGGGAGGAGAGATCGCAGGCCCGGACCTCGACGCGTACCCCGGTGGCGGCGCGAAGCTCGCCCGCGAGCTCGGCTAGCACGGACTCGCGCCGCGCCACGAGCACGAGGTTGTAGCCGCGCGTCGCGAGCTCGCGCGCGAGCGCCATGCCGATCCCGGAGGACGCCCCCGTAACGACCGCGACGTTGCTCTTGCTGGGCGTGGGCAGTGCCATATTCCTCGGACTCTCGCTCGGGGTTGGTGGTCTGGGCTCGATCGACTAATCGATCGAATACTGGTGCCCCCGAGAGGATTCGAACCCCTGACCAATCGGGTAGAAACCGACTGCTCTATCCACTGAGCTACGGAGGCGGAGTCTGTCAGGCTTCTGACGGACGACTGTCTGACTTCCTAGCGGGAATCCTAACGCACCCCTCGTATCGAGCCACCTCGACAGGTTTTCCCCGGGGCCCAGGTTTTACGATGGGGCCATGAACTCCAGCGCCGGCACCGATCGGCGGCCCGCAGGCCCCATTCTCTTCGGCTACACGATCCTCCTCGTGCTCGTCGCGGCCGTCGTCGCCGGACCGCTCAGCAGCATCTCGACGGGCGCCGCCCTCCAGCTCCTCGGCATCCCGGACCCGGGCAAGCTCACGACGTACGGACTGCCCATCGTCCGCGCGGTCGCCGAACTCTTCTGCGCCCTCGCCGTCGGCTGTTCCCTCTTTGCGACCTTCTACACCCCGCCGCAGAAGGACGGGACGCTCGACGTCGCGGGCTACCGCACACAGCATTGGGCGTCGACGGCAAACATCGCGTGGGCCGTGTGCGCCGCGGCGCTCGTCCCGCTCACGCTCTCGGACGTATCGGGCCAACCGCTCACGAGCTCGCTGTCGATCAGCCAGTGGCTCCTCGCGCTCCAGACCGTCGACGTCGCGTCCTCGTGGCGCTGGGCGGCGATCATCGCGATCGTCGCGGCGTTCGGGCAGCGCTTCACGATGTCGTGGCGTTGGTCGTTCATCTGGTTCGTGGTCAGCGCCTCCGCGCTGCTCCCCGTCGCCGCGACAGGCCACTCCGCGTCGTCCGGCGCGCACGACATCGCCACGAACTCGCTGCTCTGGCACCTCATCGGCGCCGTCGTCTGGGTCGGTGGACTCGCCGCCATCGTCCTGCACACCCTGCGTGGCGACGCGGACCTCCGCCTCGCCCTCCGCCGCCACAGCGCCGTGGCCACGGTCTGCCTCGGGGTGGTCGCGGCCTCAGGCGTCGTCAATGCCATGGTCCGCGTCTCGGCGGGCGACCTGTTCACCTCCTCGTACGGCCGGCTCATCGTCACCAAGGCCGTGCTCATCGTGGTCATCGGCCTGCTCGCGCTCGGGCTGCGGAAGAAGGTGCTGGGGAGCGGCACCGGGAAGAACAGCGCCGACAAGAACGGCACCATCTCCTCCTCCCGCGTGTGGGCGTTCGCGGGAATCGAGACGATGGTCATGGCGGCGACCATCGCCGTCGCTGCCTCCCTCGGCCGTACGCCGCCGCCGGCGCCGAAGTACGTGCCCGGGGTCCAGGAGGCGCTCCTCGGTTTCCAGCTCCCGGGGGACCCGTCGATCGTCACGCTGCTCACGCACTGGCGATTCGACCTCGTGCTCGGCACGGTCGCGGTCGCGGGCGCCGCCCTCTACGCGTGGGGCCTCGTCGTCCTGCGCCGCCGCGGAGATTCGTGGCCGGTGAGCCGGACGGTGTTCTGGATGGCCGGCTGCTTCACCCTCTTCTTCACCACCAGCTCGGGCATCGGCATGTACATGATGGCCCAGTTCTCGCTGCACATGCTCGGGCACATGATGATCTCGATGCTCGCCCCGATCTTCCTCTGCCTCGGCGGGCCGATCACGCTCGCCCTCCGCGCGATCCGTCCGGCGGGACGCGGTCGCCCGCCGGGCCCGCGCGAGTGGATCGTCGCGGCCGTCGACAACCCGATCTCCGCGTTCCTTACGCATCCCATCGTGGCCACCGTCCAGTTCGTGCTCGGCTTCTACGTCGTCTACTTCGGCGGTTTCTACGACGCGCTGGTGAGCAACCACTTCGGCCACTTGTTCATGAACATCCACTTCCTCGTCTCGGGGTACCTCTTCTACTGGTCGATCATCGGAATCGACCGCTCGCCGCATAATTTCTCGCCGCTCTACAAGCTGCTCACGCTCATCGGATCGCTGCCGTTCCACGCGTTTTTCGGAATCATCCTCATGATGTACCCGGACGTCCTCGGCCAGGACTGGTACCACGGCCTCGCGCTCCCGTGGGTGCCCGATCTGCTCGCCGACCAGAAGAGCGGCGGGGCGATCGCCTGGGGTCTCGGCGAGATCCCGCTGTTCGTCGTCATGGTGGCCCTGGGGTTCCAGTGGTATTCGAGCGACTCCAAGGATGCGCGCCGGGAAGAGCGCAAGGCGGAGCGCGACGACGACGCGGATCTGCGCGCGTACAACGCCATGCTGAAGGACCTCAACCGGCATTCCTGACGGCGGACTTCCGCGTATCCACAGGGGTCCGCGCCGTCCACAGCGGTTGCTGTTGTTGCCGCCTGCGCGGGTAGGGGCCGGGTTCAAGGCTGGAAGCGTCTCCCGTGTCGGGCGTCGCCCGATCGGGAAGTCGGCTACAACAACCGTGAGGAACCAGCCACCATGATCGTCAACCGAACCCATGCCACCGTCCGCGGCCGAGTGATCGCCACGTACCCCATCACGAGCACCAACAACGGCAGCGGCGCCGTTCTCAATTTCCGGGTCGCAGCCAACGAGCGGCAGCTCGACCCCGCGACGAACTCGTGGGTGGACAAGGACACCTTCTACGTGACCGTGACCTGCTGGGACTCCCTCGCCCGGCGCGCCGCGGCGGTCCCGCTGCGCGGGCAGATCGTCGTCGCGATCGGCACGCTCGCCAGCCGCCACTACGAGAAGGACGGCGAGAGGCGCAATTACACCGAGCTGCGGGCTCAGCACGTCGCGGTCGACCTCGGCTCCGTCGAGTCCGTGCGGGCGCAGCGGGCGCCCGGGAACGGCGAGGAGGGGGATGCCGGCGGCGGAGCGGAGGTGGACAATCCGGATACCGGAAGTGCCGCGGCCGGCGTGAGCGCGGAGCAGGGCGAACAGGCCGAACAGCGAGAGCCCGTTCTCGCCGCCGTGGCCGCGGGAAACCCGGCGGAAGGCGAGGACGCACCGTTCTAGCGGGCCGGGGGAGTGCAGGGGCCGCGCTCGAAGCGGCGGCCGTGGCCCCTCGGGACTCGAAAGACCGTGGCGAACACGTACGATGGGGGCCGCTGGCTGCGCGGAAGGCGCAGCGCAAACGTTCGTCAATCTAGCGCGTAGAGGGTGCAATGGCTGAATTTATCTACACCATGAAGAAGGTGCGCAAGGCGCACGGCGACAAGGTGATCCTCGACGATGTGACGATGGCCTTCTACCCGGGCGCCAAGATCGGCGTCGTCGGCCCCAACGGCGCCGGTAAGTCCTCGATCCTCAAGATCATGGCTGGGATCGACCAGCCGTCGAATGGCGAGGCATTCCTCGATCCCGAGGCCACCGTCGGGATCCTCCTCCAGGAGCCGCCGCTCGACGAGGACAAGACCGTCAAGGAGAACGTCGAAGAGGGCTTCGGCGACACGATGGTCAAGCTCCGCCGGTACAACGAGGTGGCCGAGGAAATGGCCACGAACTACACCGACGAGCTCATGGACGAAATGGGCAAGCTGCAGGAGCAGCTCGACGCCGTCGATGCCTGGGACATCGACTCGCAGATCGAGCAGGCGATGGACGCGCTCCGCTGCCCGCCGGGCGATTCGCCCGTCACCCACCTCTCCGGTGGTGAGCGTCGCCGCGTCGCGCTGTGCCGTCTGCTCCTGTCGAAGCCGGACCTCCTGCTCCTCGACGAGCCCACCAACCACCTCGACGCCGAGTCGGTGCTGTGGCTCGAGCAGCATCTCGCGACCTACCCGGGCGCAGTCCTCGCCGTCACCCACGACCGTTACTTCCTCGATCACGTGGCGCAGTGGATCTGTGAGGTCGACC
>NZ_DAINST010000008.1:44134-57898 GCF_036741115.1 Dietzia sp. | reverse complement strand
CCGCGAGGTGCCGCGCGCGGCCGAGGAGACGAGCTGATGAGCGCCTCGTCCCTCGCCACCGATTTCACCCGGCTCGTCGGCGTGCAGCACCCCATCGTGCAGACCGGCATGGGTTGGGTCTCGGGTCCGCATCTGACGGCGGCCACCGCCAACGCTGGAGGGCTGGGCATCCTCGCTTCCGCGACGATGACCTACGCCGAGCTCGAAGAGGCGATCCGCCGCACGAAGGAGCTCACCGACAAGCCTTTCGGGGTCAATCTCCGCGCCGACGCCGAGGACGCCGTAGAGCGCTGCGAGCTCATGATCCGCGAGGGGGTCAAGGTCGCGTCGTTCGCGCTCGCGCCGAAACCCGAGCTGATCGCCCGGCTCAAGGACAACGGGCTCGTGGTGATCCCGTCGATCGGCGCGGCGAAGCACGCGGTGAAGGTCGCATCGTGGGGCGCCGACGCCGTCATCGTCCAGGGAGGCGAGGGCGGCGGGCACACGGGGCAGGTCGCCACGACGCTGCTCCTCCCCTCGGTCGTCGACGCCCTCGGTGGCCCCGGCAAAACCTCGATCCCGGTGGTCGCCGCGGGCGGCTTCTTCGACGGCCGCGGGCTAGTCGCCGCGCTGTCCTATGGCGCCTCGGGGATCGCGATGGGCACGAGGTTCCTCCTCACCTCGGACAGCCGGGTGCCCGATTCGGTCAAGGCGCAGTACCTCGAACGCGGCCTCCAGGACACGGTGGTGTCCACGCGAGTGGACGGCATGCCGCACCGCGTGCTGCGCACGGGGCTGGTCAACGCGCTCGAATCCGGAAATCCGGGGAAGAGCCTGGTCGCCGCTGTGCAGAATGCGCAGAAGTTCAAGTCGATGACCGGGATGCGGTGGCAGCAGCTCGCACGCGACGGGCTCAACATGAAGAAGGCGTCAGACCGCACGTGGCAGCAGATCGTCATGGCCGCGAACACGCCGATGCTACTCAAGGCCGGCCTCGTCGAGGGCAACACGGACGCCGGCGTGCTCGCCTCCGGCCAGGTGGTCGGAATGATCGACGACCTCCCGTCGTGCGCCGAGGTGATCGACCGGATCATGGCTGAGGCGGACGAGCGGCTCGAAACTCTCCACGCACTGAACCAGGCCTGACGGCGAAGGCCGCGATTCACGGCGGCCGTCCCGGCGCATGGGAGCGGGACCCGGCGGTCGGCGGATTGCGCTGCCCTCGGGCCCCGGAGTTCTCGCGGGCTCTGCGGACTTCGGACCCTGCGGTTATCGCGGACAGGCGCCCGATCTCACCATGCGGGACACGCAGAATTTCCGCCTACGACAATGCCGATCCACCCACCGACGCTGTTGGAGGATCGGCATTTTGGTGGGTGAACCTCGATGGGACGCGGCCGGCAATGGCCGCGCCCCGAGGAAGAACTAGTCCAGGCGCTCGATGATCGTGACGTTCGCCGTTCCGCCGCCCTCGCACATGGTCTGCAGCCCGTAGCGGCCGCCCGTGCGCTCGAGGTGATTGAGCATCGTGGCGAAGAGCTTCGCTCCCGTCGCACCGAGCGGGTGCCCGAGCGCGATGCCGCCGCCGTTGGGGTTGACCTTCTCGAGGTCCGCGCCGGTCTCCTTGAGCCACGCGAGGACGACGGGCGCGAACGCCTCGTTGATCTCCACGACGTCGATGTCGTCGATCGAGAGCCCGGACTTCGCGAGCGCACGCTCGGTGGCGGGGATCGGCCCGGTGAGCATCATGATCGGGTCGTCGCCGCGCACCGTCATGTCGACGATCCGTGCGCGCGGCTTGAGGCCGTACTTTTCGACGGCGTCGGCCGAGACCACGAGGCCTGCGGAGGCGCCGTCGGCGATCTGCGAGGCGACTGCCGCGGTGATGGTGCCGCCCTCGGCGAGCGGCTTGAGCCCGGCCATCTTCTCCATCGAGGTCTCGCGCGGGGTCTCGTCGACCGCGAAGTCTCCGTAGGCCACGATCTCGTTGTCGAAGTTGCCGGCCTTGATCGCCGCGAACGCCAGCTCGTTGGAACGCAGCGCGAACTCCTCGAGCTCCTGGCGGGAGAGGTTCCACTTGTCGGCGATCATCTGCGCGCCGCGGAACTGGGACACCTCCTGGGTGCCGAAGCGCTCGACCCATCCCTTGGAGCCCGTGAAGGGATCGTCGAAGCCGTACTCGCGGCCCGCCGTCATCGCGGAGGAGATAGGGAGGGCGCTCATGTTCTGCACGCCACCGAAGAGCACGACGTCCTGGGTTCCGGACATCACGCCCTGCGCCGCGAAGTGGAGCGCCTGCTGCGAGGAGCCGCACTGGCGGTCGACGGTCGTTCCGGGGACGCCGAGCGGCAGGCCGGCGGCGAGCCATGCGGTGCGCGCGACGTTGCCGGCCTGCGGTCCGATGGTGTCGAGGCAGCCGAAGACCACGTCGTCGACGACCTCGGGGTCGATGCCGGTGCGGCGGACCACCTCGGACATCACGTGCCCGCCGAGATCTGCGGGGTGGACGGAGGACAGGCTGCCGCCGCGCTTGCCCACGGGCGTGCGCAGGGCCTCAACGATGAATGCTTCTTGAGCCATGATGGGGAACTCCTCGGTGGTTCAGATGTATCGGTCTGTGGTCTGTGGTGGCGTGTGGCGCTACTCGCTCGCGAGCCCGTCGAGGACGATGCGGAGGTACTGGTCGGCGATCTCCTTCTCGGAGACCTTGCCGCCCGGCCGATACCAGCGGACCGCGACCCACACGGTGTCGCGGAGGAACCGATAGGTGAGGTTCGCGTCGAGATCGGCGCGGAACTCGCCCTCGCGCTGCCCGGCGTCGATGACCCCGATCCACATGTCCCGGAACTCGCGGTTGCGCTGCTCGAGGTACTCGAAGCGCGGATTACCCTGCAGGTGCTTGACCTCGTCCTGGTAAATCGCCACCTGGTTGCGGGAGTCATGGATCGCAGCGAAGGACACGCGGACGAGCCGTTCGAGGGCCTCGCGCGGGCTCGCCGCATCCCGGACGATCTCGCTGTAGCTCGCGAAGAGGCGGTCGAGGAAGCCGCGAAGCACCTCGTCGACGATCGCTTCCTTCGAGGAGAAGTGGTGGTAGAGGCTCCCCGAGAGGATCCCGGCGGCATCGGCGATGTGGCGCACCGTGGTCGCCCGCACTCCGCGCTCGGCGAAGAGGCGCGCGGAGATCTCGAGCAGCTCCTCGCGGCGGGAGTGCAGCGCCCCCGCTTCGGCGCCTGCCGCGCCGAATCCTGCGCCGTCGGCGCCTGTGGCGCTACCGGTCTCGTCCCGCGAGGCCGCTTTCGCCCCGCCTTCATTTCGGGCCATTCTCGGAGGATACCAAACAAGCGCTTGGTTGACGACGGCTATCCCTGCCCTCATTTCGGCGCCACATCAGAATTCAATAATCACTCTGCCAACTTTGGTTTCAATAACATGAACATTGGCTTATACTTTTTGTGATCCACATCATGGTCGTCGCCTGAAGGCGCGCCCCGAGCCCCCAGGGGGATTCCTATGCTGTCGTCGTTCCGCTCCCGAGTCGCGGCAGTGGCCGCCGCGTCCGCACTCGCCCTCGGCGCCGGCCTCGCCGTGCCCGCCGCCGCCAACGCCGTGACCAACAGCTCCGCCGTCGATGGCACGAAGGTCTCCGTGACGTTCAGCCTCGAGCAGGGCGAAGTCAGCGGCAATTGCTACGCCGCCCTCGCCCCGACCGCGATCGCCCCGCAGTTCATCGAGCAGGTCACCGGCGGTCTCGACCGCGCCGCCGCGTACGCCCTCTTCACCCGTGATGACGTGACCACACTCAAAACCGGCGGCCGCCTCCCCCTCCCCACTGCTGTACTGTTCCCTGCCGCCTCCCCCTCCGTGACACTTTCGGCAAGCGACATTCCGGCCAACGTGTACTCGCTCGTCACGTACTGCGTCGGCGATACAGCTCCGGGCGTCGACCCCACCGTCGTCGTGGGCAATCCCGCCGACGCCGTTCTCGGCTCGATCCAGGCCGGCTCCTCCCAGGAGAATCTCGCCGCAGCCTCCGCCTCGCTGCCCACCATCGCCGCGCTTCTCGCCGGCGACGGCATCTAACAGCAATGCGCGCCCGCCCCATTGCGCTCAGGCGCAGCGGGGCGGGCGCGACGGCCCCTCCGACAAGCGGAGCCAGGGCCCAGGCAGCCGCGTCTCGAATTACGCCCGCTGCGAGGAAATCGAGACGACCTCGCCCGTCATGTACGTCGTGTAGTCCGAGGCGAGCATCGCCACGGTCGCGGCGACCTCCCACACGTCCGCGGCGCGACCGAAGGCCTCCTTCGCAGCCAGCTCGTCGAGCAGATCGGTCGAGGCCGACTTCTCGAGGAACTTGTGGCGGGCGATCGACGGCGCGATCGCGTTGATCCGAACGCCGAAGTCCGCGCCCTCGATCGCCGAGCACCGTGTGAGGGCCATGACGCCGGCCTTCGCCGCTGCGTAGTGCGCCTGTGCCCGCTGCGCCCGCCAGCCGAGGACGGAGGCGTTGTTGACGATGACGCCGCCGTGCGGAGCGTCGCGGAAGTAGCGCAGTGCGGCCCTCGTAGCGCGGAAAGTGCCGTTGAGGGTGATGTCGAGGACGCGGTCCCAGTCCTCATCGCTCATGTCGACGAGCTCCCCCTCCCCGCCGAAGCCCGCGTTGTTGACGAGTACGTCGATCTGCCCGAGCTTCTCCGCCGCGCCGGCAATGAGCGCGTCGACATCCGTAGAGGACTGCACGTTGCAGACGATCGCCTCGATGGACTGGTCCGGGAACTCCTCGGCGAGCGCATCGCAGGATTCGCCCAGGCGCCGCTCGTGGAAATCGGAGAGGAGCACGTCGGCACCCTCGAGTGCCGCGCGCCTCGCAGAGGCGAAGCCGATACCGGTTCCGGCGGCCGCCGTCACCACCACCTTCTTCCCGGCGAGGAGTCCGTGGCCCGGGGTCTCCTCGGGAACGGTGGCGAGCGGGGATGCGGGGCGCGCGCCGGCGGCGTTTTCGCTGTTCTGTCCGGTGGTCACTGTGGCCTGGCCTCTCGTGGGAGTCCGAGCACGCGCTCGGAGATGATGTTTCGCTGGATTTCGTTGGAGCCGCCGTAGATGGTGTCCGAGCGGCTGAAGAGGAAGCTGCGCTGCCATTCGGCGAGCTCGAGTTGGGCGGGATCGCGAAGGTCGTTGGGCTCGCCCTCCGAGGTCTCGGTGGGGCCGAGGAGCCCCGCCGCGCCCTCGATGGACATGGCGAGCTCGCCGAGGTCGCGGTGCCAGTTCGCCCAGAGCAGCTTGGCCGCCGAGGCGTTGCCGCCCGAGGGATCGGGCTCGGCGAGCGTGCGCAGCGCGTGGGCGCGGATGGTCTTGAGGCCGATCCACGCGTCGACGATGCGCGCGCGGATCGCCGGGTACTCGGCCTGCCCGGTCTCGCGCGCCAGCGCGGTGAGCCTCTCGAGCTCGCGCGCGAAGCCCACTTGCTGACCGAGGGTGGAGACGCCGCGCTCGAATCCGAGGAGGGTCATGGCGACCTTCCACCCCTCGCCCTCGGCGCCGACGCGCATGTCCGCGCCGGTGCGCGCGCCGTCGAAGAAGACCTCGTTGAACTCGCTGGTCCCCGTGAGCTGCTGGATGGGGCGGATCTCGACGCCATCCTGCTCGAGCGGAACGAGGAGGAAGCTGAGCCCCTTGTGTCGCTTCGATCCCTGTTCGGTGCGGGCGATGACGAACGCCCACTGCGACAGGTGCGCGAGCGAGGTCCACACCTTCTGCCCGTGGAGGACGTACTCCCCCGCTTCGGCGTCGAGGCGCGCGGTGGTGGCGACGTTCGCGAGGTCCGAGCCCGCATCGGGCTCCGAGTAGCCCTGCGCCCACAGCTCGTCGACCGCGACGATCCGCGGAAGGAAGCGGCGCTTCTGTTCCTCGGTGCCGTGCGCGATGAGCGTGGGACCGAGAAGCGTCTCGCCGAGGTGCGAGACCCGCGCCGGGGCGTTGGCCTTCGCGTACTCCTCGTGGAAGAGCACCTGCTGGGCGAGGCTCGCGCCGCGCCCGCCGTGCTCGGTGGGCCAGCCGACGCACGTCCAGCCCGCGGCCGCCATGTGCCGCTCCCACTCCCTGCGCGCCGAGAAGAACTGGTGCTCGCTGCCAGGTCCGCCGGTGCCACGCAGTCGCGCGAACTCGCCGGAGAGGTTCGCCTCAAGCCACTCGCGGAACTCGCCGGCGAACTCCTCCGGGGTCTGCCCTGCCGCGCTCGGCCGCGCCGCGGGGCCCCCGGGTGCTACGTCTGTCATGGATCAGAGCCTACCAAGCACTTGCTTGGTTATTGGCGGAATGTGGGGTCCGGCGTCATACGCGGGGAAAACCTCCGCGCGAGTTGTCTCGGCCAGGTTATATATCCGGGAAGTTTTTCTTACACTGCAAAGCATGACTATTCGACGCACCTCGCGGACCACCGCGACGGCGAAGGTCGCCGCCGCACTCTGCGCGGGCGCTCTCGCCCTCACCGGACTCGCCGCATGCAGTTCCTCGAGCGACGGCTCCGACGATTCCTCCGCCTCCAGCGAAGCCCCCTCATCCTCGTCCAACGAGGTCGAGGCCGGCGACCCCGCGGCCCGCGCCGAGCTCGAGCCGAAGGCGCTCTCGGGCGACGAGGTGCCGGGTATCGCCCTGCAGGAAGTGCCCGCCGAGCAGCTCGACCAGGTCTCGAACTCGATCTCGAACCTCACGACGCAGGCCGACTTCAAGGCCGATCCGCCGGAATGCTCGGTCGCCGCGATGGGCACCTCGCCCGGCACCACCGCGAGCACGATCGCCCGAACGGCCGTCGCGGAAGACACCCCGAACATCATCTACTCGATCGCGCTCAACAAGCAGGGCGAGGACAGCCTCGACCGCGCGAAGGTGTTCGACGAGTGCGCGCAGGCCACCGTCACGATCAACTCGCCCACCCAGGCCGGCGGTGAGCAGACGCCGACCGTCTTCCAGGTCTCCAACGAGCGGATCGACAGCCCGGCGCCCGAGGGCGTCGAGAGCTTCGTCGCCGGCCGTTCGACGACTGACTACGACCTCGCCGATCAGCACGTCTCCGTCGGCGCCGTGCAGATCTCGGGCACCGTCAACGGGGTCGAAATCCTCGCCACCGCGACGTCGGCCTCCGGACCGGTGCCGCCCGAGGCCGAGGCGCGCGCGCTCGACATCTTCAACCGTCAGGCCTCGAAGATCGCGCAGGCGTAGGCGCGGGAGCACCCGGCACGCGTAGGCGGAAAAGCTAAGGGCGCAGGCGGGAAAACGCCGCAACGCACCTGTTCGGGGCGACAACAAGAATAGTTCGAAATTCAGCGGGAACTTCGGGCCCGCCGGTGGCATCCCACCGGCGGGCCCGCTTCGTTGGGCGGACCTCCCGATGGATACATGCGCACGCCAATGCGGCGGCCACCGACGCCGCCAAGACGAAGGGAAGCACCCGTGAGCACCGGATCGCGAAGGATCGTCGCCACCACCCAGACCACCAAGCGCAGGCGTATCCGCATGGACGCCGCCGCCGTGGCCCTCGTGGCCCTGATGGGCGGCGCCGGGCTCGCTGCTTGCAGCTCGGACTCGGACTCCGCCGAGGGCGCGGCCGAGGCGACTTCTGCGTCCGCGAGCGATGGCTCCGGCGAGAAGCCCGACGCCCCTCTCGAGGACCTGCTCATCGCCGACGACGCGGTCCCCGGGGTGCCCATGAGCCCAGGGTTCGATCAGCAAATGGCCCAGGGGATCATGGGCGCGGCGGAGTCCGGTCAGGTCAAGTTCGACGTCCAGCCGGCAGAGTGCTCCGAGATGATCGACTTCACCCAGCGCAAGGCGCCGACCTCGAAGTTCGGCATGTACGACAACGACACCAAGCTCGCCTCGGTGATGATCTCCGAGGAACCGGGCAATGCGAAGAAGTGGACCGACCTCATCTCGAAATGCCCGAGCGTCACGCTCAGCACCGACTCCTCCGAGTTCGCCAAGCAAGGCGCCGCGGACATGATGGGTGAGGAAATCCCGCCGGAAGTCCTCGACAGCCTGGGTGAGGACTTCGGCAAGACGACCCTCGAGACGAAATACACGGAGGTCGACGCGGAGGCGCCGGAGGGAGTGAGCGATTTCCACGTGTTCCGCATGGAGGGCCAGGAGTCGACGATGGGTGTCACGCTCCCGACTGCCCAGGTCATCGCGTTCGGCAGTGTCGACGGGATCTTCGTCAGCACCTCGGGCTCCTCGTCGGCTATGCCCGATCCGACGACCGGCGAGCCGCTCAAGGAGCTCCAGCCGGCGGACATGGACGCCTTCCAGGCGAAGGCAGAGGAGATCCTCCGCGCCCAGGCGGAGAAGATCCAGAACGCCTGACGCCGGAGGGCGCGATCGCCCCG
Organism: Dietzia sp.; assembly: GCF_036741115.1. Lineage (NCBI taxonomy): Bacteria > Bacillati > Actinomycetota > Actinomycetes > Mycobacteriales > Dietziaceae > Dietzia > Dietzia sp. Next base: position 49,538 of record NZ_DAINST010000008.1, on the reverse strand, counting down.
CGCATCCGCGCCGCCGGCCGCAGTCTGCCGATTCGAGGACCCTACCAAGCAACTGCTTGGTAGGGTCCATCGTGTCAAGAGCGCGGCGCTCCCGCGGCGCCGCTCCCCGGCGTCCGCCGGGGTTCGACGTAGCGGTCCGAGGAGACACCATGGCCGATCCAGCATCCGAGCTCGCCGCTTCCATTGCCGAGTCCATCGCGGCCGCGGCGCGCCTCGACATCGACGACGTGCGCACCACCCCGCAGGCGCTGCGCCGAGCCGCCGGCCTTTGGCCTGCGGCCGAGGCGCTCGCCGACGTGCAGGCGGGTATCCGGCCGGGCGACGGCGGCGAGTCCCACGGCGTCCGCTGGACGTGGGCCGAGCTCGCCGAACAGGTGCGCGACTTCGCCGCCGCTCTCGTCGCCGGCGGCGTCGAACCCGGCGACCGCGTTCTCGTGTGGTCCCCGAACTCGTGGCACTGGGTGGTCGCGGCGCTCGGAATCCAGTACGCCGGTGGCGTGCTCGTCCCGGCGAACACCCGCTACACCGGGGCCGAGGCCCTCGAGCTGATCGACAGGACCGCGGCGCCGTTCGCCGTCATTGCCGGGGAGTTCCTCGGCGTCGAGCGCATCGGTCAGCTCGCCGATGCCTCCGGTGGCGAGCTCTCGGGAACTCCGCTGCGCACTGTTATCCGGGTGCCGCTCGGCGGCACCGAGAAGGCGGAGTCCGGCGTCATCCGCGAATGGGACGAGTTCTCCGCGAGCGCGACCGACGAGGCGAGGGCGGAAGCCGAGCGGCGCGCCGACGCGGTGGGCGCCGACGACATCGCGGACATCCTCTTCACCTCCGGAACCACCGGGAAATCGAAGGGCGTCGTGGCTCTACACAAGCAGAGCGTGGCGGGCGCGCGGGCGTGGGGGCGCAACGGCGGGCTCTCCGAGAAGGACCGCTACCTCGTACTCAACCCGTTCTTCCACACGTTCGGATACAAGGCCGGCTTCCTCGTGTGCGCGCTGTTCGGCGCGCGAATCGTGCCGCTCGCCGTCTACAAGCCCGAGGATGCGATGGCGCTGGTGGAGAGCGAAAAGGTGTCCGTGCTGCCCGGCGCGCCGACGATCTTCTCCACGCTCCTCGACTCCCCCGCCCGGCCCGATTACGACCTCTCCTCGCTGCGCCTCGCGGTGACGGGCGCGTCCATCGTCCCTGTGGTCCTCGTCGAGCGGATGCAGTCGGACCTCGGGCTCGAGACGGTAGTCACGGCGTACGGGCTCACCGAGTGCTCCGGCTTCGTCTCCACATGCCGTCCCGACGACTCGGACGAGACGGTCGCGCACACGTGCGGCCGCGCCTTCGAGGGCATGGAGATCCGGATCGGCGAGGCGGGCGAAGTGCTCGCGCGCGGCGAGATGGTCATGGCCGGCTACCTGGACAATCCGGAGGCGACCGCCGAGACGATCGATGCAGACGGCTGGCTGCACACCGGAGACGTCGGCGAGCTCGACGGGGCGGGGAACCTCACGATCACCGACCGACTCAAGGACATGTACATCTCCGGCGGGTTCAACGTGTACCCGGCGGAGATCGAGCAGATACTCGCGCGGCTGCCCGGCGTGGTCGATTCCGCCGTGATCGGCGTCCCCGACGAGCGCCTCGGCGAAGTCGGCAAGGCGTTCGTGCAGCGGGCGGAGACCGAGGAGGGGCGTGCGCTCACCGCGGAGGCGGTTGCCGAGTACCTCGGCTCGCGGATCGCGAACTTCAAGCGCCCGCGGGAGATCGAGTTCGTGGAAGCGTTTCCGCGGAACGCGATGGGCAAGATCGTCAAGCCCGAGCTGCGCAAGGCGTAGGAGCGGCGGGGCTGGCGAAGTTCGAGCGGAAGTCGGGCCGGAGAGCGGGGCGCGAGTGAGGCTCGAGCTGGGCTCGGGTCGGACTCAAGCCGGGCTCGAGTCGGGCGCGGCACCGGCCCTTTCCGGCCCCGCGCCCGTTGCGCCCTACGCCGCGCGCAGGCGCAGCGAGTTGAGCACCACGAACACCGAGGAGAAGGCCATCGCGGCTCCGGCGATCATGGGAGTGAGCAACCCGAACGCCGCGAGCGGCAGCGCGGCCACGTTGTAGGCGAATGCCCAGAACAGGTTGCCGCGAATGGTGCCGAGGGTCTTCCGCGCGAGGGTGAGTGCCTCCCCGATCTTCCGCGGATCGCCGCCCACGAGCGTGATATCGCTCGCCTCGATCGCCGCGTCGGTCCCCGTGCCCATCGCGATGCCGAGATCGGCGCGCGCGAGCGCGGGCGAATCGTTGACTCCGTCGCCGACCATCGCCACGACCGCCCCGGATTCCTGCAGCTCGCGGACCACGTCGAGCTTGTCCGCCGGAAGTACCCCGGCGATCACCGAGCGCTGGGCGCGCGGCTTCTCCGCGTCCGCCGCTGCGACATCGATGCCCACGGCCCGCGCCGTCGCGCGCGCCGCCCCCTCGTTGTCACCGGTGAGAAGCACGACCCTCTTCCGCTGACGGCGCAGCTCCTCGATCGCCTCGGCGGACTCGGGCTTCGGTGCGTCCGAAACGGCAAGGGCGCCGAACGCCGCACCGTCCTTGAACAGCGCGATCACCGTCGCACCGTCGGCCTCGAGCGCTACCGCGCGGGCCGCGAGCTCGCGCCCTTCGCTGCCCTCGGGGAGGCGCGCCAGTGCCGCTGCGCGACCGGCCTGGATCTCCGATCCGTCGACCCGTCCGACTACGCCGCGGCCTGCGATCGAGCGGAATGCCTCGAGCTTTCGTTCGGGGGCACCGCGCTCGGCCGCGCCGGCGACGACGGCCCGCGCGATCGGGTGTTCCGAGCCCGCTTCTACGGCCGCCGCGTAGGAGAGCACGTCAGCGTCATCCACTCCGGGGACGGCGAGAACCTGCTGCAGGGACATGACTCCGGTGGTGACGGTCCCGGTCTTGTCGAGCACGACCGTGTCCACGGAGCGCGTCGATTCGAGCGCGGACGGGCCCGAGAGCAGGATGCCGCGGCGTGCGCCGGAGCCGCTGCCCACCATGAGAGCCATGGGCGTCGCCAGGCCGAGCGCGCACGGGCAGGCGATAATGAGCACCGCGATTCCTGCGGTGAACGCGTGGGCGAGATCGCCGTCGATCGCCCACCACAGCACGAAGGTGAGCACCGCGAGCGCGATGACGGCGGGCACGAACACCTGCGAGATCCTGTCCGCGAGGCGCTGCACCGGCGCCTTGTCCATCTGTGCATCGGCGACGAGACGGGCCATCTTCGCGAGCTGCGTGTCCTGGCCGACTCTCGTGGTTCGGATCTCGAGGATCCCGGACACCGCAATGGTCGCGCCGGTGACCGCATCGCCCGGGCCAAGCTCTACAGGTGTCGATTCGCCGGTGAGCATCGATTCGTCGACCGCCGATTCGCCGGACTCGATACGCCCGTCTGCGGGGATCGCCTCGCCAGGGCGCACGCGGACGAGGTCGCCGACCTCAAGTGCGGCGGCCGGGATCTCGCGTTCCTCGCCGTCCTCGACTACGGTGGCGCGCTGCGCGCCGAGCCGCATGAGCGCCGTGATCACACGGCCCGCCTGCTTCTTCGACCGCGCCTCGATCCAGCGCCCGAGCAGGATAAAGGTGGTCACACCCGCGGCGGCCTCAAAGTAGATCATCGACGAGGCGTGCTCGACCGCGCCCGGGGCGAATGAGAACTCGTGGCGCAGCCCCGGCTCCCCCGCATGCCCGAACAGCATGGCCCACAGGCTCCATAGCGTCGCCATGCTCACGCCGAGCGAGACGAGCGTGTCCATCGTGAGGCCGCCGTGCCGCAGGTTGAGCGCCGCCGCCCTGTGGAACGGCCACGCTCCCCAGATGACGACGGGCAGCGCGAGCACGAGAACGACCCACTGCCAGTAGTCGAACTGGAACGGCGGGATCATCGACAGCGCCATGATCGGGACCGTGAGGATCGCCGAGCCGATGAGGCGCCGGCGGAGGTCGTCCGCGGCGCCGTCGCCCTCGCCGGAGTCGGCGCGGGCGCTGCCGTCGGCCGGGCTCGCCGAGTAGCCGATACTCTCCACGGCTTCGACGAGCTGATCGACGTCCGCGCCCTCCGGGATGCCGACCCGTGCCGTCTCCGTGGCGAAGTTGACGCTCGCCTGCGCGCCGTCGATCGAGTTGAGCCGCCTCTCGATCCGTCCCGCGCACGAGGCACAGGACATGCCGCCGATATCGAGGTCGACGAACGACAGAGACGCGCCGTCGGTGGGGACGGCTGTCGCATTTCCGGACTGTTGCGTCATGACGGAATCCTTTCGTGCTGGTGGGCGGGCTGAGTCGGGGGAGGCGGCCGGGTGGGACGAGTCGAGGTGGGCTCGGGCGGTCCTTGCATGTGCTGGGCCGGGCGAGCCGTTGCCGCCCGGGCGACCCAGGCGAGGCGAAGCGAGCTCGGCTCCTAGATGAGCAGGTTGTCGCCGAGGCCGGGCTCGCCTTCGGGGGCGACCGCGTAGCCGGCGTCGGCCACGGCCTTCGAGACGGCGTCGCGGTTGAGCTCGCCGTCGGATCGGATCGTGACGGCGCCGGAGTCGAGGTCGACGGCGACGTCCTCTACGCCGTCGAGCGCGTCGATCGCATTGCCGACGGTGCTGGTGCAGTGCCCGCAAGTCATTCCGGTGACGGTGATGATGGTGGTGGTAGCCATGTCGAGCTCCTCGTGTTTGGCGTTGTGGAACGGATGGGCCGGCCGGGGCTAACTCTTGACCAGGCGCGCGATAGCCGCGGAGGCCTCGAGGACCTTGGCATCCGCCGCCTCGTCGCTCTCGCGGGCGGCGCCGACGACGCAGTGGCCGAGGTGATCCTCGAGGAGGCCGAGTGAAACGGACTTGAGCGCCGAATTGACGGCGCTGACCTGGGTGAGCACGTCGATGCAGTACTCGTCGTCCTCGACCATGCGCTGGAGGCCGCGAATCTGGCCTTCGATGCGCTTGAGCCTGCGCAGGTACGCGGCTTTGTCCTGGGCATAGCCGCGGGTGGGCGTGGTGGCGAGTTTCTCTGTGCTCATGTCCCTTTTGTACCCCTCCGGGGTATCTTTGTAAACCCCTAGGGGGTATCTAGATCCCGGATTGTGGGCCACCCTCCACGCTTTTCACGCCTTTCGCCGCGAATCACCCCTCTCGAACCCGGCCACAGGGGCGCGATTCGGAGCAAAAGGGTGAGAAGCGCGAACGGGACGAGTTCCTCAAGCCACCTCGCCCGCAGCATCGCCCTGCTAAGCTACCAACCAAGCATTTGCTAGGTTAGGAGTTCGTGCAGGTCATGGCAGACGAAACGGCAATTCCCCCGGTCCTCGGCGTCGCGGATCTCGGCCCCGACACCTCCCCCGTCGCCTACGAGGTCGCGGACTCCACCGCGTACATCACCCTCAACAGGCCCGAGTTTC
>NZ_DAINST010000008.1:42250-44124 GCF_036741115.1 Dietzia sp. | reverse complement strand
GTTTCGCAATGCGCAGAATTCGGTGATGACCTACTCGCTCGACAACGCCTTCATCAAGGCCGTCGAGGACCCGGAGGTCAAGGTCCTCGTCCTCCGCGCGAACGGCAAGCACTTTTCCGCCGGCCACGACATCGGTACTCCGGAGCGCGATTTCGACACTCGCTACGAGAACAAGGCCACGCTGTGGTGGGACCACACGGACCGCACGGGCGGCGACCAGCGCCTCGCCCGCGAGATCGAGGTCTACACCGGCATGTGCAATCGCTGGCGCGAGCTGCCCAAGCCGGTCATCGCGCAGGTGCACGGCGCGTGCATCGCCGGCGGGCTCATGCTCGCGTGGATCTGCGATTTCATCGTCGCCTCGGACGATGCCTTCTTCTCCGATCCCGTGGTCAAGATGGGCATCCCGGGCGTCGAGTACTTTGCGCACGCCTACGTCCTCGGCCCGCGCCGCGCCAAGGAGATCCTCTACACCGGTAGACGGTTCACCGCCACAGAGGCCGCGCAGTGGGGAATGCTCAACCACGTCGTGCCGCGCGAGGAGCTCGCCGGCAAGGTCGCTGAGATCGCCGCCGAGATCGCGGAGATGCCGCCGCTCGGCCTCATGCTCGCGAAGAAGGCCGTGAACATCAGCGAGGACCAGATGGGCCTCGGCAACTCGCTCAACTCGGTCTTCGGCTGGCACCACTTCGCGCACTCCGCGAACGCCGAGGCCTCCGGCGGCGACTCCCTCGGCGGGATGGACGCCCGCTCGATGCGCGACTCGGCGAAGAACCCCACCCCTGACGTCGCAGGCCGCACCTCCCCGGACGCTGCCGCCACGTCCACCGAAGACAAGGAGGCGTAGCGCATGGACCTACGACTCGACGCCGCCAACGACGAGTTCCGCGCGGAAATCCGCGCGTGGCTCGAGGCCAACGTCCCCGCCGAACCGCTCCCCAGCATGGATACGGCCGAGGGCTTCGAGGCCCACCGCCGCTGGGAGGCGAAGATGGCCGACGCCCGGATGTCGGTGGTCTCGTGGCCGGAGGAGTACGGCGGACGCGACTGTGGGCTGACGAACTGGGTGATCTTCGAGGAGGAGTACTACCGCGCCGGCGCCCCCGGCCGGGTCACGCAGAACGGGATCTTCCTCCTCGCCCCGACGCTCTTCGAGCACGCCTCGCCGGAGCAGCTCAAGCGCATCATGCCCCGGATGGCCAGCGCGGACGACGTGTGGGCGCAGGCGTGGTCGGAGCCCGAATCCGGCTCGGACCTCGCTTCTCTCCGCTCGACCGCAAAGCGCACGGAAGGCGGTTGGCTGCTCAACGGCCAGAAGACGTGGTCCTCCCGCGCAGCCTTCGCCGACAAGGGATTCGGCCTCTTCCGCTCCGATCCCGAGCAGCAGCGCCACCGCGGCCTCACCTACTTCATGTTCGACCTGCGCACCGAGGGGGTCACGGTCCGCCCCATCGATCAGCTCGATGGCGAGCCCGGCTTCGCCGAACTGTTCCTCGAGGACGTCTTCGTCCCCGACGATCCGGCGGACCCGGCGAACTCGGGGGTCATCGGCGAGGTCGACAACGGCTGGAAGGTGGCGATGTCCACCGCGAACAACGAGCGCGGCCTCTCGCTCCGCTCCCCTGGCCGTTTCCTCGCGACCACGGATCGCCTCCTGGCCCTGTGGGGCGAGCGCCGCGACGAGATCGACGACCCCGCCGAGCGCGGGGAGCTCGCTGCCCGAGTCGTCGACGCGTGGATCGGTTCACGTGCGTACGAGCTGTCCACGTGGGGCACCGTAACTACGCTCTCCGAGGGCGGCCGGCTCGGCTCGGAGAGTTCGATCAACAAGGTGTTCTGGTCGGACTGGGACATCGCGACGCACGAAACGGCTC
>NZ_DAINST010000008.1:40564-42240 GCF_036741115.1 Dietzia sp. | reverse complement strand
CGAGCTCGCCGACGGCCGCTGGCAGGACGGCTACCTGTTCGCCCTCGCCGGCCCGATCTACGCGGGCACCAACGAGATCCAGAAGAACGTCATCGCCGAGCGCCTGCTCGGCCTGCCGAGGGGGAATCGATGAAGTTCGCGCTCGAACCCGAAACCCGCCAGTTCGCCGAGTCAGTCGATGCCATGCTCGCCCGCAAGGATGTGCCGGCCGCGATCCGCGCGTGGAACAGCGGCGATACCGCCCCCGGCCTCGCGCTGTGGTCCGCCCTCGCCGAGCAGGGCGTATGGGCGCTCGGTGTACCGGAGGAGCACGACGGCATGGGGGCTACACCCGTAGAGGCCGTGGCCATCGCGGAGGTCCTCGGCGCGCGCGGCCTGCCGGGACCCGCCGTCGAGACGCTGTTCGTGGTGCCGCGGATCGCCGCCGCGACCGGCTCGTCCGAGCTCTACTCCGCCGTTGTAAAGGGATCGCCCGTTACTGCCGCGGCCTCCGGCGTCAGCCCCCTCGCCCCAGGGGTCGACGTCGCCGTATCCCGCCTGCTCATCACCTCTGACGGCGGAGTCCTCTCCTGCCCCGAGGCCGCCTCGCAGGCATCCGTGGACCGGGCACGCCGCGTCGCCGCCCTCGACTCAGAGGGCGCCGAGAAGCTCGGCGAAGCGGACTTCGCGGACGTCGTCGATCACGGCGCGCTCGGCACCGCGGCGGTTCAGCTCGGCCTCGCCGGCGCGATGCTGCGCATGGCCGTGGACTACGCGAAGCAGCGCTCCCAGTTCGGCAGGCCCATCGGGGAGCAGCAGGCCATCAAGCACGAGGCGGCCGATGTCGCGATCGCCGTGGAAATGGCGCGGCCGCTCCTATGGGCGGGGGCGCTCGCGCTCACGGAGTCGCCGGGGTCGGAGCAGTCCCACCGCGACGTCTCGGCGGCCGCGCTCGCCTGCGGCCGGGCCGCGGACCTCGCCGCCCGAAATGCCCTCCAGATCCACGGCGCCATCGGCTACACGATGGAGCACGATCTCGGCCTGTACCTCACGAAGTCCCGCGCCCTGCAGTCGTCGTGGGGCACACCCGCTTTCCACCGGGCACGGGTGCTCGCGGCGATCGAGGGCGCGGGGGCGTCGCGATGAGCACCGACGTGGACACCCCAGCGGCGGACCAATCCCCCGCCGAGGCCGCAGCCATGGCCCCCGGCACGGACACCGAGGACCAGGCCGCGCTGCGCGAGGCGATCCGCGCGCTGCTGGAGCGACGCTCCGATTCGGCCGCCGTGCGCCGCGCCATCTCGGGCGAGACCGGGAGCGATCCCGCGCTGTGGGAGGCCCTCGCAGGGCAGGTCGGCGTCGCGGCGCTCGGGATCCGCGAGGAGTTCGGCGGTGCCGGAGGCTCGTACCTCGAGACGCATCTCGCCGCCGACGAACTGGGCCGCTCGCTCGCGCCCTCTCCGTTTCTCGGTTCGGCCGTGCTCGCTGCGTACGCGCTCATCGCCTCGGGCCATTCCGCCGCGTGCGCCGAGCACCTCCCCCGCATCGCCGAGGGCACCGAGTACGCACTGTGCCGCGCCGGAGAGCGCGGATGGCACGGGCAGCCCGGGGTGTCGGTCGATACCGGCAACGGCGCGGACGGCGCTTTCGGCGACGTGGCAACACTGAGCGGTACCGCCCACTACGTGCTCGGCGGG
>NZ_DAINST010000008.1:20290-40554 GCF_036741115.1 Dietzia sp. | reverse complement strand
CACCGCGCTCTTCGTGTGCCCCGCCGACGCGCCGGGCGTCGAAAGGCGGCGCGAGCCCGTCATGGACCCCACGCGCACGCTCACCACCGTGACCTTCGACGGTGTCGAGGCGCGCCGCGTGGCGATGCGCCCGGAGGCACTCTGCCTGCTCAACGCAGTGGCGTGGGCCGTGGCGAGCGCCGAGGCCGTGGGCGCGGCCCGCGCTGTGCTCGAGCACACCGTCGCCTACACCGGGGAGCGCAAGCAGTTCGGCCGCGTGATCGGCGGCTTCCAGGCGCTCAAGCACCGCATGGCAGATATGTACGTCCGCGCGGAAACGGCTCGCTCGCTTTCGTACGCCGCGGCGGCCACCGTGGCACGGGCCCTCGAACTCGCGGGCCCGAGCGCCGAGGCCACCGGCGCCTCCGCCGAGGACTCCGCGTTCCGCAAGGCAGCCCGCGCCGCCGAGATCGACGCCGCGGCCGCCAAGGTCTCCGCGACCAGCGCGTTCCAGTGGATCGCCGGCGAGTCCATCCAGCTCCATGGCGGCGTGGGGATCACGTGGGAGTACGACGCCCACCTGTTCTTCAAGCGCGCCCACGGGCTGGCGACTCTCTTCGGTCAGCCCCACGAACTCGCCGAGGCCCTCGAGCCGGCCGCCGGCCTCGCCTGACCGCCCGGCCACCTCTCGAGCAAGCGGCCTCGCCACGAACGCGCGACCTCGCCCGAAAACGCGAAAGGGCCGGGCGACCCTAACCACGGATCGCCCGGCCCCTTCGCGCCGAAGACCGGGGCGAAATCCGCACCCCGCCCCGGCAGCGACGCCGAGAACTAGAAGTAGATCGACGTGAGTTCCTGGTACGCGGCGAGCCCCTCGCGCCCGAGCTCGCGCCCCATGCCGCTCTGCTTGACACCGCCGAACGGCGCCGCCGGGTCGCACAGGTAGCGGTTGACGCCGATCGTTCCCGTCCGCACGCGAGACGCGACTCCCTTCGCCCGCTCGGGGTCGGAGCTCCACACGGAGCCACCGAGCCCGTACTCGGAGTCGTTGGCGATACGCACGGCGTCGTCCTCGGAGTCGTAGCGGATCACCGAGAGCACCGGTCCGAAGATCTCCTCGCGCGAGATGGTCGCGGAGTTGTCGACGTCGGCGAAGATCGTGGGCGAAACGAACCAGCCGGCATCGGCGCCGGCGGGGCGGCCGCCGCCCGCGGCGACGCGCGCACCCTCGGAACGCCCGGCATCGATATAGCCCTGCACCCGCTCGAGGTGCCGCGAGGTGGCCATCGGGCCGATCTGCGTCGCGGGCTCGAGGGAGTCGCCGACCGCCATCGAATCGGCGAACGCCGCGAACGCGTCGACGACCTCGTCGTAGCGCGAGCTCGGCGCGAGCACGCGGGTCCCGAGGAAGCACGTCTGCTCGTTGTTCACCAGCGTCGCGACGAACAGGTCCTGCCCGATCTTCTCGAGGTCGAGGTCGGCGTCGTTGAGCACGATCGACGCGGACTTGCCACCGAGCTCGAGGGTCACGGGGCGCAGGAGCTTCGCGCAGGACTGCGCGATAGTGATGCCCGCGGCCGTCGATCCGGTGAACGCGACCTTGTCGATCCGCGGGTGCTCCACGAGGTAGGCGCCGGTCTCGCGGCCACCGGGCACGATGTTGATCACGCCGGCGGGCAGGCCCGCGGCCTCGTCCGCCTCGGCGAGGAGGAACGAGTCGAGCACCGTCTCCGGCGAGGGCTTGAGCACGATCGTGCAGCCGGCGGCCAGCGCGGGCGCGTACTTGAAGGCCGCGAGCGTTTCCGGGTAGTTCCACGGCACGATCGCGCCGACCACGCCGATCGGCCTGTGGAGCACCTCGATCTGCCCGCCGAGGAGGCCGTCGCGCACATCGCGCCCCTGCCCCTCGACGAGGTCTGCGTAGTAGCGGAGCAGGACCGGCGGGAACATGGCCTCGAGCTGATTGGCCACGGACACCGGCATCCCGTTCTGCGACGAGACGCTCGCGGCGATCTGCTCTGCGCGCGCCTCGTATTCGTCTGCGAAGCGACGAAGGGCCGCGGCGCGCTCGGACGGGTCCAGGTCGGACCACACGCCGGGCGTGTCGAATGCGCGCCGCGCGGCGGCCACGGCGGCGTCCATGTCCGCCGTGGCGCCCTCGGGGACCCGCCCGATCAGCTCGCCCGTGTTCGGGGAGATGACGTCGATGGTCGCGGTACCCGCGGGGCGGGTCCACTCTCCACCGATAAAGAACTCGGTCCGCTCGATAATGCCGGTGTCGATCGTTGCGCTGCTCATGACGATGACGTGCTCATGCTTCGTAGAATTGTGGCGCAGATCACATGATTCGCGCTGTGGGAACCATTCTCACACCGCCGCTGCCGGTAGCTGTGTTCAAATCCCGGACGTTCGCCGTCAAACATGGAGAATGCGGAGGAGAAGAGGGGTGCCGGGGGCAGATAAAGAATTCGACTCGCGGTGATCCTTTTTCCCCAATCAGGATGCGCACCCATTCGTGCACGCAGAACTCAACGCGGCCTCCGTTTTTCCAACGGGTAAACCTTTGGTCTCATTTCCTTGTTAGCCGGGTTTCAGGGGTTTTTGGGCCTAGGGTTGTTGTTCATGAACATCAACACGAGACCCCGGCGCGCCGCCGGGGCTCCGACCGCGCGCCTTCGTAGGTGGTGGACGTGAGCCAGTTCCTCAGCGACCGCTGGGCGGATATCCTCTTCCGCGCGTACCAACACGCGAGCCTCGTCGTGCAGTCGGTCGTCATCGCCACGATCATCGCCCTGCTGCTCGCCGCGCTCGTCACATCGCTCCCCAAGCTCGCCCCCGTCGCCAACGCGGTCTCCGCCGTCGGTCTCACGATCCCCTCGTTCGCGCTCCTCGGCATGCTCATCCCGTTGCTCGGGATCGGCACCATTCCCGCGATCATCGTCGTGGTCTTCTACGCGACCCTGCCGATCCTGCGCAACGCCGTGGTCGGCCTCCAGGGCGTAGACCAGGGCCTCGTCGAATCGGCGCGGGGCATGGGAATGAGCCCCGTCGCGGTCTTCTTCCGCGTGCGGCTGGCCATCGCGTGGCCGGTGATCATGACCGGGATCCGGATCTCCACCCAGATGTCCATGGGCGTCGCGGCGATCGCCGCCTACGTCCTCGGGCCGGGCCTCGGTTCCTACATCTTCACCGGCCTCTCGCAGATCGGCGGACTCAACGCACTCAACTTCGCCCTCGTGGGCACCATCGGCGTCGTCATCGTCGCTCTCATCGTCGACGCGATCCTCGTTCTCGTCGGCCGCCTGACCACCTCGAAGGGACTTCGCGCATGACCTCGTCCACCCCGGAATCCAGCTCGGGATCCAGCTCGGGATCCACACAGGGCTCGGCCGCAGACTCCACGACCACCGGCGTCGACATCGTGCTCGAGAACATCGTCAAGAAGTACCCCGGGCAGAAGAGCCCCGCGGTCACCGACCTCTCGCTCACGATCCCCGCCGGCGAGATGGTGATGTTCGTCGGCCCCTCGGGCTGTGGCAAGACGACCTCGCTCAAGATGATCAACCGACTCATCGAGCCCACGTCCGGCACGATCACCATCGGCGGCAAGGACATCACTCGTTCGAATCCCACGGAATTGCGCCGTCAGATCGGGTACGTGATCCAGGGCGGCGGGCTCCTGCCGCACATGACCGTCAAGCAGAACATCGGCATCGTCCCCGGGCTGCTCGGCTGGGACAAGAAGAAGATCGCGGCGCGCACGGACGAGCTGCTCGACCTCGTCGGCCTCGACCCGGACGTGTACCGCGACCGCTACCCGCGCGAGCTATCCGGCGGGCAGCAGCAGCGCGTCGGCGTTGCGCGCGGCCTAGCCGCCGATCCGCCTGTGATCCTCATGGACGAGCCGTTCGGCGCCGTCGACCCGATCACCCGCACGCGCCTCCAGGACGAGCTCATGTCGATCCAGTCGGAGCTGCGCAAGACCATCGTCATCGTCACCCACGACATCGACGAGGCGGTAAAGCTCGGCGACCGGATCCTCGTGCTCGACGTCGGCGCGGAGATCGCGCAGTACGACACCCCCGACGCGATCCTCTCTGCCCCCGCGAACGACTACGTCGCCGACTTCGTCGGCGCGGGCTCGAAGCTCAAGCAGCTCACGCTCCTCCGGGTCGACGACGCAGAGCTGGAACAGCCGGAGACGTGCCATGTAGGCGACGACGTGGCAGAGGTCATCGCCCGGGTATCCGCCGCGGGCAAGGACTCCGTGCTCATCCTCGACGCGCGTGAGCGGCCCCGCGAGTTTCTCTGGCTGCGTACGCTGCGCAAATGGTCGAAGGTCCCCGATTTCGACCCGGAGAACTCCCCCATCGTCGACCACCGCGCCACGCTCAACGACGCGATGGACCAGATGCTCGAGTCCTCGCACGCCGCCGTCATCGTCACCAACCGCGGCCGGTTCACCGGCCTCGTCACCTTCGATGCGGTGACGGAACTGCTCCGCTCCTCCACGCAGGCCGCGCACGAGGCGGCCGGGAGTTCTGCCGCCGCGGATGGCACCGTGATCGGGACGCCGACGGCTTCCACAGGCGAGGTGACCGGCGATGAGTAGCCCGGCACCCGGCGGAGCCCCGATCGACGCAGGCGCCGGCCGGACAGATGCAGAGGCGGCGCCGAAGAAGCGTGCCCGCTCCGCGCTGAGCCCCGAGGATCGCGGCCTCCTGTTCGGGATCCCCATTCTCATCGTCCTTGTCCTCGCGGGCTGGGCGATCTGGCGCGCCAACGCCGATCTCGGGGATATCGAGCTACGCCAGCTCGCCTGGGACAATGTCGCGACCCTCCTCTGGCAACACATCAAGATCGTCGTCATCTCGGCAGTCATCGTCATGATCACCGCAGTGCCCATCGGGGTCCTCCTCACCAGAAAGGGCGTGCGGACGGCCGCCCCGATCGTCACTGCGATCGCGAATGCCGGCCAGGCCGCGCCGGTCATCGGCGTCATCGTCCTCCTCGCGATCTGGCTGGGATTCGGCGTCCCCGTCGCCGTCCTCGCGCTCGTCATCTATGCGTTCCTTCCCGTGCTGGCCAATACGATCACCGGGCTGCGCTCGATCGATCCCGCGCTCAAGGAGTCGGCGCGCGGGATGGGGATGTCGCCCTTGCAGGTGCTGTTCCGCGTCGAGTTGCCGATTGCTGTTCCGGTGATCATGACCGGTGCGCGGACGGCGCTCGTCCTCCTCGTCGGCGCCGGTGCCTTCGCGACCTTCATCGACGCCGGTGGGCTCGGCAGCCTCATCACCACCGGCATCACGCTGTTCCGCTTCTCCGTACTCGTGTCCGGCGCGATCTTCGTCGCCGTACTCGCCCTCGCCATCGAATGGCTTGCGCGCGTACTCGAGCTCGTCGTCAAGCCGAAGGGACTCTAGATGTCAGGCACGAACACGAAATCGGCAATGACGTCGCAGCCTTCCGCCGCCCCCCGGGCCGACGCGGGCACCGCGCGTGGACGCGTAGGAACTTGGAAGCGCCTCGGCGCCGCGGCGTCCGCCTTCATCCTCGCCGCCACGGTCTCGGCTTGTGGGCTGGGCACCGCCGGCGGATTCACGCCGTCCGGCACGCTCGCCGGGCCGGTCGAGGGCATAGACCTCGATGGCGTAGCGATTCCGGTGGCGTCGAAGAACTTCACCGAGCAGATCCTGCTCGGGAAGATGGCGGTCGAGCTGTTCAAATCAGCCGGTGCCGAGGTCAAGGACCTCACCAATGCTCCGGGGTCGAACACCTCGCGCCAGACGATGCTGTCCGGGGACTCGAAGTTCAGCTGGGAGTACACGGGCACAGCCTGGGTGTCCTATCTCGAGCACGACGATCCGATCCCGGACGAGCAGAAGCAGTACGAGGCCGTGCGCGACGAGGACGCGGTGATGAACGATCTCGCGTGGCTTCCCCCGGCGCCCATGAACAATACGTACAGCTTCGCCACCCCGCGGGCGACGGCGGAGCGGCTCGGGATCACGAAAATGTCCGAGATCCCCTCGATCCCCGAGAACGAACAGACCTACTGCGTCGAGGCGGAGTTCGCTGCGCGCAACGACGGTTTCCAGCCGTGGCTCGCTAGATACGACCTGCCCGCGCCCCCGCCGAGCCGGGTATCGACTCTCGACACGGGAACGGTGTACGCGGCGACCGCCGACGGCACATGCACCTTCGGCGAGGTGTTCACCACCGATGGGCGCATCCTCGCCCTCGATCTCGTCGTGCTCGAGGACGACCGCCAGTTCTTCCCGAAATACAATCTCTCGGGCGTGGTCAACGGAGAGCTGCTCCGCGATAACCCGCAGATCGCCGAGCTCATCGGCGCGGTGAGCAAGAAGCTCACCAATGAGGTCCTCCAGGTGCTCAACGGCAGGATCGACGTCGACGGCGAGGACCCGGCGGACGTGGCCTTCGAGTGGCTCCAGAGCGAAGGCTTCCTCGAGTAACGTTCGGGGCGCCGGTACGCCCGGCGCCCCGCGTGCGCCCGCCGACTTCGCCGCTAGCACTCCGCAGCGGCCTTCGTCCGGAACATTCGGCGCGGACAAGCGCTCGTACGGCACATACCGCGCGGGCGCTTTTCCACGTGTCCGGCAGCCGTGGCTAGTCCATGTACAGAGCATGCCTGAACCTTTGCGCTCGATAGGCGCATCCACCGAGTAGGACGGGACGATATGAGCGACGAACACGTCGTGGCGATGGCCGCCACCGGCGTTATTGCCGCAGCCCTTTCCATCGTCGTCTGGGTGGGCTTTCGGATCCGCGTCCTTCGACCGCTGCGAACGCGCGCAAAGGCTTTCGACTATCGTCTGCTCCCTGTTTCCGATCTCGCCTTTCTCGCAGGAGGCGCTCGTCGATCCCTCCTCACTGCGATGGCGAGCACGACGTCCGATCCCGGCGCCAAGAGACATGACCCGCTCGTCGGGCGGGTCAGCACCCTCGATTGGCGCTCGACAGACGGCGCCGACGCCGTGGACGCCTGCCGCGAGGAGCTCTATGCGATCCGCCGACGCATAGAGGACGGCGGTCTCGCCGTTCCTCTGGAAAAGGGGAACCGAACGAAAACCATCACCTCGTGGATCGCCGGCGTGGCATTCGCCGTCGAATGCGCTATCGGAATCGTCGCCTGGCGCGACGGGGCATCCTTTCGCGATGCGGGCGGAGCTGCGTTCATCCTCTTCTTCTTCACGTACTGGTTGCCCGTCCTGCTCTTTGCGCCGGGCCGCAAGGCTCTCGCGGTGGCCCGGACCGTCGTCAAGCGTGCGCGAAAGGACTTCGCCCACCTCTCCCCGAAGGGTGTGCCCGACTACGCGCCGTACGGGCCATGGGCACTCCCGCTCGCTACGGCGCTCTTCGGTTCGCTTGCTCTTATCCGCCGACCGGACATCGCTCTGAGCCCGCTATTCCGAGCCCTGTCGGCGCGAAGTCGCAGCGGGAGCGCACCGATTGATTACGGCACGCTCGGGGACACAGGGGGCGACTCGGGAGGCGACACCGGATCGTCGGACGGCGGATGGGACTAGCCCTCAGCTGTCCCACCGCTACCCTGGCAACCATGCAGTCATTTACCGATATCCCCGCCACCGACGGTTCCCTCGACTCCGGCGTCGTGCTCCTCGACGTCCGCGAGCCCGACGAATGGGCCGCAGGCCACGTGGCCGGCGCCGTCCACATCCCGCTCGCCGAGCTGCCCGAGCGCCAGTCCGAGATCCCCGAGGGCGATCTCTGGATCCACTGCGAGGTCGGCGGCCGCGCCTCCCGCGCCGCCCAGTTCCTCGCGGCGCAGGGCATCGAGGCCCACGTGCTCGGGGAGAACGTCGGCGGCGCCGCCGCCGCGGGCCTGCGCACCGAGCAGGGCGCATAGAGGAAAACCCGAACCCCTAAAGCCAGGTGTCGGGCCCGGAGGATGTGATGAAGTTCTCCAGCTCGATCATCTCGGGCGTGGGGTCGACGACGTCTTCTTCGAGCCGCATGTACGCGCCCCGATAGAACAGCAGCGGACGGTCGGAGCGGTCGGTCGGCCCCAGGTCGCTCACGCGGCCGAGCACGATCCAATGGTCACCGCCGTCGAGGACCGATTCGATTCGGCAGTCGAACCACGCCATCACCCCGTCGATCACCGGGGAGCCCAGCGGGCTCGGAGACCAATCGATCGAGGCGAATTTGTCTTCCCCTCGGCGCCCGAAGGTCGAGGACACGTCTTCCTGCTCCTCCGAGAGGATGTTCACGGCGAAGCGGCCCGTGCGCTCGATCCGCGGCCACGAACCCGAGGTCTTCATCGGGCAGAAGAGCACCAATGGGGGGTCGAGCGACAGCGCGGAGAAGCTCTGGCAGGCGAAGCCCACCGGCGCGCCCTCGTCCACCGCCGTGATCACCGTGATCCCGGTGCAGAACTGCCCGAGGGCATCGCGCAATTCTCGCGACGTGAAATTCGGCTCGGACGCCGTCACAGACTGGTCTTCCGGCATGAGAAACCGTCCCTTCGCTCGCGCGCTACTTGAACCCTACAGAGAAATCGTGCCCCCACAGCGAGACCGCGGTGGACTCGCGGGACACCCATTCCTCGTCCGAGACCTGCAGTCCCTCGCAGCCGAATTCGCAATCGAAGCCGCTCGGGGTCTTCATGTAGAAGCTCATCATCAGGTCGTTGACGTGCCGGCCCATCGTCGCCGACATCTTCACCTTCTTCCGCATCGCGCGGTCGAGCGCGAGCCCCACGTCGTCAGTGCGTTCCACCTCGACCATGAGGTGGATGATCCCGGTGGGATTGGGGAACGGGGTGAAGGCGAGCGAGTGGTGGCGCGGGTTGCAGCCGAGGAAGCGCAACCACGCGGGCTCGCCGTCCGCGGGTCGGCCGACGATCTCCGGCGGCAGCGACATCGAATCGCGCAGCGAGAAGCCGAGCACGTCGCGGTAGAACTCGAGCGCCGCGACCTCGTCGGGGGTGGAGAGCACGATGTGCCCCGCGCCCTGGTTCCCCGTGACGAAGCGCTGCCCGTACGGCAGCTCGAGGCGGCGGGAGAAGAACTTCATCGTGTGGTAGATCTCGAGCTCGAAGCCCGCCGGGTCGGTGCACAGGATCATCCCGTGAACCATGCGCTCGGTCTTGAGCGCGTCCGGCGCCTCGCGCCACTCGATCCCGGCGGCGTCGAGGCGCTTCTTGACGTCGTCGAGCTCCTCGGAGTTGGCGCACTCCCAGCCGACCGAGCCGAGCTTGTCCTCATCGCCCGCCTCGATGAGCCAGCGGAACGGGTAGTCGTCCATGCGGAGGAACAGCGCCCACGCATCGGTGCCCTCGCCGCCCTGCGGCTCGACCACCATGCCGAGCACCTTCCGCGCGTACTGCGTCCACGCCCCGAGGTCCGTCGCGGTGATCCGCACGTACCCGAGATTCCTGATGGCCATAGCCGCTCTCCTCGTTCCCTCTACATCTGTCTATGACGGCGGGCGCCGGCCCTTCCCTGGGGCCGGGCGCCCCCGTGGTGGCGCGAAGTCCTAGACCATCGAGTCGGTGACCTTCTCGCCGAATTCGTTCTGCCCGTAGGAGATGTACGCCTTCGTGGCCTCGTTCGCCGCGTGCACGCGTCCGGCGTTGGCGTCCCGCCAGAACCGCTGGATCGGCGAGGTCTCCTGCAGCGCCCGGGCGCCGGAGTTCTGGAAGAGCAGCCCGATCGCGTCGATCGAGCGCTGCGTTGCGCGGACCTGGTCACGGCGGGCGCGAGTGCGCAGGTCCATGCTCGGAGTCTCGCCCGCCTCGACGAGAGCCTGTTCGTCGCGCACGTTGCGCATGAGCTGCAGCCACGCGGCGTCGATGTCCCCGGCGGCCTCGGCGAGCCGGACCTTGGCGAACGGATCGTCCTTCACCTTGGTGCCGAAGGCGGCGCGGACGCGCTCGCGCTGGTGCTCGCGGTGCACGTCGTAGCAGCCGAACGCCATACCGACGATCGGCGTGCTGATCGTGGTCGGGTGGATGGTGCCCCACGGCATCTTGTAGATGGGGTTGTCGTTGACCTCGAGGCCAGGCGCGATGCCGCGGCCCATGTCACCGAACGAGAGCACGCGGTGGGCGGGGATCACGGCATCCTCGACGACGATGTCGTTGGAGCCGGTGCCCTTGAGCCCGGCGACGTGCCAGACATCATCGATCCGGTACTGGCTCCCCTCGACGAGGAACGTGCAGAAGTCGACCATCTTGCCCTCGGCATCGAGCACCGGGCCGCCGACGAACACCCAGTCGGCGTGCTGGCAGCCCGAGGACCAGGACCAGCGGCCGTTGAGCACAAGGCCGTCGTCCGTCTTCTTCGCCGCCCCCATCGGGGCGTACGAGGAGGAGATCCGCACGGTGGAGTCCTTGCCCCACACGTCCTCCTGCGCCTGCTGCGGGAACAGCGCGAGGTGCCAGGCGTGGATGCCGAGGATCGAGGCACACCAGCCGGTGGAGGGGCACGCGGAGGCGATGTTGCGGGCCGCGGTGTAGAAGACCTCCATATCGGCCTCGTACCCGCCCCACTGCTTGGGCTGGCAGATGCGGAAGAAGCCGGCTTCCTCGAGCTCGGCGATGTTCTGCGGGTGCACCTTGCGCAGGTCCTCGGTCTCCTGCGCGCGCTCGCGGAACCCGTCGAGCAGGGCATCGATCCGGTCGAGCACCTCGTTTGTGACTCCAGTCGAGCTCGACTGCAGAAGAGTTGCCATTGTGGTTGCACCTTTCCATCGGTCCATCGGCCCGTCCGCGGAATTCGGCAGCGAAGCCAGGTGGTGTTGACGCGTTTTCGTCGTTCGTCGATCGGCATTTACCGATCCACATCGCCCCGATTCCTCGGGAACGTTGTGAGATCCGTGCCACGCGCCCTAGACTAGAACACGTTCTAGTTTTGTACTACCCGATTCCGGCGAATCGGCGGGAACGGCCCCGCATACGTGCCAATATCCACCTGGAGGGCACGCTGCGGGAGGGCTCGCACCGCCTGCAACTCGTTGCAGTCCGGCGCCCGCTCTCGGGGCCCGACCCGTTCGTAACTCACGCGACTCCGCGCCGCTTCGCCCGTCCGCACCCCGGCTCGACCCCGTTCGACCCCGGTTCCACCCCGGCCAAGGAGGATCACGATGACCACCCCGACTACCCCCAAGCCCGCCGGCGCCGGAGAGGCCCGCGAGATCGACACCGGAATGCAGCGCACCCGCTACGCGCGGGGATGGCACTGCATCGGGCTCGCGGACGATTTCCGCGATGGCGAGCCGCACGGTGTCGAGGCCTTCGGCACGAAGATCGTCGTGTGGTCCAACGCCGACGGCGAGATCAACGTGCTGGACGGCTACTGCCGCCACCTCGGCGGGGATCTCACCCAGGGAACGGTCAAGGACGGGAACATCGCGTGCCCCTTCCACGATTGGCGCTGGGGCGGGGACGGCAAGTGCAAGGGCATCCCCTACGCCAAGCGCGTCCCGCTGCGCGCCCGCACGAAGACCTGGACCACGATGGAGCGCAATGGCCAGCTCTTCGTTTGGCACGACCACGAGGGCAAGAAGCCCACCGAGGAGGACTACGCCTCGATCCCCGTGCTCGAGGAGGCCGCCTCGGACGAGTGGACCGACTGGGTGTGGAACTCGCTCTACATCGACAACGCCCCGGCCGCGGAGATCGTCGACAACGTCGTGGACATGGCGCACTTCTTCTACATCCACTACGCCTTCCCCACGTACTTCAAGAACGTCTTCGAGGGGCAGGTCGCGGCGCAGTACCTCAATACGCGGAACCGTCCGGACAAGGATCCGACGGGCGGCAAGTACGGCGAGACCAAGCTCGAGTCCATCGCGGCTTACTACGGCCCGAGCTACATGATCAACCCACTCACCAACTTCTACGGGGATTTCAAGTCGGAGTCGATCCTCATCAACTGCCACTATCCCGTGACCCAGAACTCCTTCGTCCTCATGTACGGGCTCAAGGTGCGTAAGCCCAAGGGCCTCGACGATGCGAGCGCCGACGCCATGGCCAACAAGGTCGCCGAGTTCTTCGGCGAGGGCTTCCTCCAGGACGTGCGCATCTGGCAGAACAAGACGGGCATCGCCAACCCCCTCCTGTGCGAGGAGGACGGCCCGGTGTACCAGCTCCGCCGCTGGTACGACCAGTTCTACGTCGACCGCGAGGACGTCACCGACGAGATGACCCAGCGCTTCGAGTTCGAGGTCGACACCACCGCGGCCAACGAGTACTGGGAGAAGGAGGTCGCGGAGAACATGCGCATCCGCGAGGAGGAAGAGGCCGCTCGGGCAACCGACGCGGACACGGCCGGAGCGGCTGCGGACTCCGGCGCCGCGACGAAGGCCTAGCGATGACGGCGGACGCACCGCGCGCCCCCGGCCATGCCGCTTCGCGCAACCCGGCAGACGGGAGCGCGTCGTGGACGGATGCGGAGGAGGCCGCCGGCGCCATCCAGGAGGCGTTCGGCGGGCACGGTGAACACGGCCGGATAGTCCCGCCCGATCGCCGTCGTACCGGCGAGGTCGACAACCGGAGGGCGCCCACCTTCGACGACCAGCCGGACCGCCGCGCGCAGCTCGAGGCTGCCACCGCGAAGGACCGCGAGACATATACGGCAAACGGCTATCAGCCGGTCGAGTGTCGGTATTGTCATGCAGAAGTAGAGGTGCGCAAGAACAGCGAGAAGCACACGTCGGTGCAGTGGCCACGGAAGGCCACGGACACGTGCCCGCTCCGCGACCAGTGGCATCTCGAGCGCGAATCCACGTGCCCGAAGATGCGCCAGTCCATCAAGCACGCCTACGCAGAGGGCATCATCACCCTCGCCTCCGGGGTCGATCCGGAGGACGAAGAACACATGGTCAACCCCCTGTTCGTTGCTCCCGAGCACGGCGAAGGGGACCGCCGTCGAGGAAAGGACGCTCCGCCATCATGAGCCAGACCCCCGAACCGCAGCTGGGCTCCTTCGTCCGAGAGCTCGAGGTGGCCGAGGTCATCGAGGAGACCCCTGAGGCGAAGTCGATCGTCTTCGCGGTTCCCGCCGGCGAGGAGAAGGGGTTCCGCTACAAGGCCGGCCAGTTCCTCACGCTGCGCGTGCCCTCGGAGCGCACGGGCTCGGTGGCCCGCTGCTATTCGCTCTCGAGCGCGCCGGACGACGCCGAATCGGCCTCGAGGCTCCGGGTCACGGTCAAGCGCACGCGGGACGGCTACGCCTCGAACTGGCTGTGCGACAACGTCGCCGCCGGGGATTCGATGCACGTCCTCGCGCCGTCGGGGATCTTCACGGTCGACGATTTCGACCAGGACCTCATCCTCCTCGCCGGCGGTTCGGGGATCACTCCCGTGATCTCGATACTGCAGACCGCGCTCGCCCGCGGAACCGGCCACATCGTGTTGTTCTACGCGAACCGCGACGAGCAGTCCGTGATCTTCGGCGACCTGCTCAAGCGCCTGCAGGAGGAGAACCCGGACCGCCTCTCGGTGATCCACTGGCTCGAATCGCTTTCCGGCCTGGCGACCCCGGAGATGATCGGCAACATCCTCCAGCCCGTCGCCGCCCGGCGGCACGCGTACATGTGCGGCCCCGGGCCGTTCATGGAGTCCGCGCGTGCCGGCCTGCGCCGCTCGGGCGCCGATATGCACCTCATCCACCAGGAGGTGTTCTCCTCGATCGAGGGCGACCCGTTCGCCGAGGTCGTTATCGAGGAGCCCGGCGAGGACAACGAGTCCCCCGCAACCGCCGTGGTCGAGCTCGACGACGAGGTCCACGAGGTCTCGTGGCCCCGCAACACCCCGCTCCTCGACGTGCTCCTGGCCAAGAGGATCCAGGCTCCGTTCTCCTGCCGGAAGGGCGAGTGTTCGGCGTGCGCCTGCATCCTCAAGTCCGGCGAGGCGGAGATGCTGCACAACGGCATCCTCGAGCCGGAGGAGGTCGAGGACGGCTACGTGCTCGGCTGCCAGCTGGTCCCCAAATCGGACCGGGTTGAGATCACGTACAACGAGTAGCGCGCTCTGCGCCGACCACGGACCTCCGCGCATGCCCTGGCCGCGTGGCCGGGGTCGTGCACGGAGGTCCGTGGTTTCGCGGGGGCTACGGGGTCCGGGGCCTCTAGCCGCCCAGCTCGGAGGCGTGGGCGGCGAACCACGTCTCGATGTAAGACATGTCGATGCCCTCGGCTTCCGCGCGCAGGTCGTACATCTGTTTTCCGTCGATGGCCTCGCGGAGGATGTCCGCGTGCCCGGAGTGGCGGTGGAGCTCCTCGAGCACGTGGAAGAAGATCCAGCGGACATCGAAGGGCGCCTGCCCCTCGGGGTACCACGGCGCATCGGGCACCGGGACTTCGGTATCGAGCTCCGCGGACTCGAACGAGCGAAGCCCCTCCTCGGTGTGCGAGTCGAAGCGCGCGCGGACGTCCTCGGCGGATTCTCCGTCCGCGATGGTGGTCGTGGCAGCGCCGGCGCCCATCTGCTCGGCCACCGACATCACGGCGTACGGGTCCGCGGGAGCTGCGGCCGCGCGCCGCCCCCACTCGAGGACGACCTCCCCCATGTGGAGGAAGAGCCAACCGAGCGTGGCCTCGGAGCTGGGAACGGGGCGAGAGCGGAGCTGATCCGCATCGAGACCGTGGAACACGTCCCGAGCGTTGGTGATCGAATGACGCATCTGCGCGAGCAGTGCGGACTTGTCGGACTTCTCGACGGGGGCGAAGAGCGGCATGACGGTGGTCCTTTCGAGATCGCGGCGGCGATTCCGCCTCGGCTTGTCCTGCACCTACGACTCTCCATTCCCTATAGGACAGATTCCGTCCGCTACCCGGATTAGTCTCGTTGCCATGGGCGATTCTGTCTCCACCACCGAGCGTCTCCTCTCTCTTCTCGACCTCCTCGGCCGCCGCACGATGTGGACGGGCACCGAGCTCGCCGAGGAACTCGGCACGACCGAGCGCACTGTCCGCCGCGACGTCGATCGCCTCCGCTCACTCGGCTACCGCGTCGAGGCGGCGCAGGGCGTGGGTGGCGGATACCGGCTCGGCCCGGGTCGCCGCCTCCCGCCCCTTCTCCTCAATGACGACGAGGCCGTCCGCCTCGCCGTTGCCCTACGAGGCGCCATCGGGCACACCTCACCGGGTGCCGCGGAAGCCGGCGTACCCGACTCCGCGCTCGGCGCGCTCACGAAACTCGAACAGCACATGCCCTCTCGGCTCCGGGAGCAGGTGGCTGCCATCGTCCGCAGCACCGTGGCACTCGACGATTCCCGCCTCAGCACGACCGACCCCGATGCGCTGCTCTTCTATTCCCGGGCGATCCGGGACGCCAGGCGACTGCGCTTCGACTACGTCACGAGTAGGGGCCGCAGCACCTCGCGCACCGTCCTGCCCCACCGGCTCGTCTCCGCGCAAGGACACTGGTATCTCCAGGCATTCGACCTCGACAGGGACGACTGGCGCTCGTTCCGAGTGGATCGGATTTCCGGAGAAGAGACGCTCACAGCGGCGTTCGTGCCGCGGCAGGACGTCCCTCCACCCGAGGCCGCCGTCGGCGCCACCCGGCCCGCGGACACGTGGGAGGTGCCCGTCTCCGTGCTCGTCGACGCCCCGATCGACGCGGTGCGGCAGTTCTCGACCAGCCCCTACGTCGAGCTCGCCGTCGATCCGGACGACGAGAACCGGACACTGTTCCGCACCTCCGGCAGCGATATCGACTCGATCGCGCGGCACCTCGCGCACCTTCCCTGGGAGTTCCGGATCCTCGAACCCGCGGAGCTCCGCGAGGGGATGGCGCGAGTGGCCGCCCGGCTCAGGCGCGCCGCAGAGGACTGATCTCGCGGGATCCGGCGCGCCGGGGGCGGCCCCGGGCCTCGTCACGGACGCTGACAGGGCAACCGAATCCTCGCCTTCGTAGTAGGAGACCGGCGCCTATCTGCCTAGACTATGGGCGGATAAGGGGGATCGGCAGACATGGGCAGGGTGGGTCGGACGGCACGGGCGCAGGCGCCCTCTCCCTCCGGCGTGCCCTCCGGCGGGACGCCCGCCCCCGACCACAGCGGAGCCCCGAGCCGCGGCGCGACCCATGTGTTAGAGCGCTTCCTCGTCGGCACCTCGGCGCGGATCGCAACTCCCGTCTTCGTCCTCGTCACCGTGCTCGTCGCCCTGGCCTGCGCGCCTGGGCTCGCACCGACTGCAGGCCAGGACGAGAACCGCAGCACGGCAGGCGCCCGCACCGGCAGCGCCACAGGCTTCACCGGCGGCGCCCTGGTCGCCAACACCGCCTCGAGCAGCGAGATCGACGGCCCCAACTCGGCTGCCTTCGACTCGGATGTCCTCTCGGGCGAACGCTGCCTCACGGGCGGGACGCTCGTGGTCAACGGACCCGCGGGAAACGTCCCGGACGCGTGCTCGTCGAGCTTCCGCGTCCCGGCCAACCCCGTGCTCCGCACCGACGAACGCACGATGGTCGCCATCCGCGTGCCCGGTTACACCTTCGGCACCCGCGATCTCGACACCGAGATCCCGGGGCTGTCGCTCGTCAAGATGCTCATGGCCGACTGGGTGCTCGAGAACGAACACCCCGGGACCAAGACCCAAGCGTTGCTGCGACGGATGATCGTCTACTCGGACGACTCCGCCGCCGACGAGGTCTGGGAGACATTCGGCACGAAGACCATCTCGGAGCAGATCGACGAGTACGGGCTCCGCGACACCGAACTCGACTCCGAGGGCTGGGGCTATACGCACACGACCCTCGCCGACCTCACCACCTTCGTCTCGACCCTGCGGGCGGAGGACCCCGGCTCCCCCGTCCTCGACTGGATGACGGCACCGGCGAAACGCGCCGCGGACGGCACGCGACAGCTGTGGGGCACCGGAACACTGCCCGGCATCTCGGGTACCAAGTACGGCTGGTCCAACGACGACGATGCCGTCTCGAGCCTCTCCTTCGGGCCAGGGTTCGTAGTCGCCGCCTTCACCCTCGGCAGCGGGAACGACCAGACCGATGACGTCCACCGCGCGATGTCGCAGGTCCCCTACTTCCGCAACGAGTACCTCCACGAGGCGCTGGCGAAGGTCACCACCGTCGCCTCGCCGGAGACCTCCCGCGACCCGCTCGACTGATCCCCGCTCGAGTTGGCCCCCGCCCGACTGATCTCTGCCTGGCGGGCCCCGCAGGAGCAGCCCCACGGATTACACGACATCGGGCCCATGGGAACAGCGGACGGGGCAGGATGGGAGACGAATTCCCGGGCCGAACCGTCGGCGAGACACACGCCCACCGGCGCCCTCCGCCCGAGTCCCAGCGTTTTCCAGGAGTCGCCCATGTCCGCCGCCTCGGCACGCCCCCGCTTCGATCCTCTCGACCCGCTCGCGCTCGATGCCCAGTTCTCCGACGACGAGCTCGCGGTGCGCGACACAGTCCGCCGTTTCGGCGCCGAGCGGATCACCCCACACGTCGCCGAGTGGTTCGAGAACGGGAATGTGCCGCAGATCCGGGAGCTCATCAAGGGCTTCGGCGAGCTCGGCCTTCTCGGCATGCACCTAGAGGGTTACGGCTGCCCGGGCTCTTCGGCAGTGCATTATGGCCTCGCCTGCCTCGAGCTCGAGGCCGTCGATTCCGGGGTCCGCTCGCTCGTCTCCGTGCAGGGCTCCCTCGCTATGTACTCGATCTGGAAGCACGGCTCGGAGGAGCAGAAGCAGCGATGGCTCCCTGGCATGGCGGCGGGCGACACGGTCGGCTGCTTCGGCCTCACGGAACCGGACGCGGGCTCCGATCCGGCCTCGATGCGGACGAGGGCCCGCAAGGATCCGGGCGGCGACTGGATCCTCGACGGCCGCAAGATGTGGATCACCAACGCCCCCGTCGCCGACGTCGCCGTCGTGTGGGCGACCACGTACGAGGGGATCCGCGGCTTCGTCGTGCCGACGGACACCCCAGGGTTCACCGCGAACACGATCCACCACAAGCTCTCCCTCCGCGCGTCTGTCACGGGCGAGCTCGTGCTCGACGGCGTTCGGCTGCCGGCGGACGCCGCGTTCCCCGAGGCCACGGGCGTCAAGGGTCCGCTGCAGAGTCTCTCCGAGGCCCGGTACGGGATCATCTGGGGATCGATGGGAGCGGCCCGCTCCGCGTGGCAGGCGGCGCGCGACTACGCGATGCAGCGCACCCAGTTCGGCAAGCCGATTGCTGGATTCCAGCTCACCCAGGCAAAGCTCTCCGACATGGCGCTCGAACTCCACAAGGGCCTCCTCCTCGCGCTCCACCTGGGCAGGCTCAAGGACGCGGGGCAGCTGCGCCCCGAGCAGGTGAGCTTCGGCAAGCTCAACAACGCCCGCGAGGCCATCGAGATCTGCCGCACCGCGCGCACCATCCTCGGCGGCAACGGCATCTCGCTCGAGTACCCGGTCATCCGCCACATGGCCAACCTCGAGTCGGTGATCACCTACGAGGGCACCTCGGAAATGCACCAGCTCATCCTCGGCCAGGCCTTCACCGGCGAGAACGCCTTCCGCTGAGCACCGAACAAGAAGCAGCAGCAGCCGACCGATCAGCCGAGCACCGAAGGATTCCTCCATGAGCAGCGCTACGGCTCCCCTACCCGTGACGGCGACCCTCCGAGTCGAAGACGAGGCCGGCGGCGCCGGCAGCGGAGGAGGCGTTCGGCTCGTCACCATCGATCGCCCCGAGGTCCGCAACGCGCTGTCGAAGGACGTGCTCGCCGACCTCCGTGCGGTCCTCGAGCACACGCGGGACGACGATTCCGTCTCCGTCCTTGTCATCACCGGCTCGGGAGAGAAGGCATTCGCGGCCGGGGCCGACATCAACCAGCTGAGGAACTACACGCCTGCCTCCGCGCTCGACGCCGAGATGCAGCGCACCTATTCGCTCCTTGAGCAGTTCCCCAAGCCGACCATCGCGGCGGTCAACGGCTACGCACTCGGCGGCGGCTGCGAGCTCGCGATCTCCTGCGATATCCGGATCGCGGCGGAGGAGGCGCGCTTCGGCCTCCCGGAACCGACGCTCGGTGTTCTCCCCGGGGCCGGGGGCACGCAGCGACTCGCCCGTCTCATCGGCACGGGCCGCGCCATCGAGCTCATCCTCACCGGACGGTTCCTCGGTGCCGAGGAGGCGCTCCGGGTCGGACTCGTCACCTCCGTCGTCCCGCAGGCCGAGCTCCTCGACGCTGCGCGGGAGACGGCCGCGAAGATCGCCTCGAAGGGTCCGCTCGCAGTGCGCCTCGCCAAGCTCGTCGTACGCACCGGGATGGACGCCGATCAGAACACGGGACTCGTCGTCGAGCGACTCGCCCAGGCGCTGCTCTACGGGAGTAGCGACAAGACCGAGGGCACCGCGGCGTTCCTCGAGAAGCGGCCGCCCGAGTTCACCGGAGAATAGGGAGCGCAGATGAATATCAGCAAGGTCCTCGTCATCGGCGCCGGGGCCATGGGCTCGCAGATCGCCATGGTCTTCGCCCGCTCCGGCTACGAGGTGACCCTCCAGGACATCGATCCGGAGGCCCCGGGCAGGGCGGTCGATTCGCTCCGCAAGCGCCTCGACAAGCGCGTCGAGCGCGGCAAGGACGACGCCGACGAGGTCGCCGCCGCATTCGAGCGCCTCCGCACCGCCGCGGCGCTCGACGCGGACACGTGCGCCGTCGACCTCGTGGTCGAGGCCGCGATCGAGAAGGTCGACGTCAAGAGGAAGCTTTTCGCCGAGCTCGAGCGGCTCTGCCCGAGCCACACGATCCTCGCCTCGAATTCCTCGAGCTTCGTGCCCTCGACGATCGCCCGAGACGTCGACAACCGCGGCCGCGTCTGCAACCTCCACTTCTTCAACCCGGCGCTGGTCATGCGCTGCGTCGAGATCGTGCGCGGGCCCGAGACCACCGACGCGACGATGGCGGCGGCCATCGAGGCGGTCCGCTCCATCGGCAAGGAGCCCGTGGTCCTCGAGAAGGAGATCCCGGGCTTCGTCGCCAACAGGATCGTCGACGCCGTGCGCACCGAGGCGCTCAACCTCTACGAGAACGGCTACGCCGGCATCGAGGACATCGACTCGGCCTGCCGCAATGCTCTGGGCTATCCCATGGGGCCGTTCGAGCTCATGGACCTCACCGGGATCGACATCGGCTACTACATCCGCTCCCAGCGCTTCGCCGACTCCGGCGACCCCGCGGACGCACCGGCGAAGAGCGTCGTCGCGCGCGTCGAGGCCGGCGAGCTCGGGCGCAAGACCGGGCGCGGTTGGTACGTCTACGAGGGCGGCGAAAAGGCGGGGATCA
>NZ_DAINST010000008.1:0-20280 GCF_036741115.1 Dietzia sp. | reverse complement strand
GCCGGAGGCCGCGGCCCCTTGGGGAACCGCGGCCTCCGCCGGCATGGGTGATACGCGAAAACGGGCGGCTATGCGCTCGCCTGCTGCGCATCGCGCTGGAGCTGCAGCGCAATGTCGATGAGCTGGTCCTCCTGGCCGCCGATGAGCCCCCGCTCCCCGGCCTCGAGGAGGATGTCGGCGGTCTTGACCCCGTAGCGCTCGGCGTGCTGGCGGGCGTGCTTGAGGAACGAGGAGTAGCAGCCGGCGTATCCGAGCATCATCGAATCGCGGTCGACGAGGCACTCGGAGGGCATGAGCGGACGGACGACGTCCTCGGCGGCATCAGCCATCTTGAAGAAATCGATTCCGGTCGTGATGCCGAGCTTGTCGCACACGCCGACCAGCGCCTCAACCGGCGTGTTCCCCGCCCCGGCGCCGAAGCGGCGGGTCGAGCCGTCGATCTGCTGCGCCCCGGCGCGGATCGCCATGATCGAGTTGCCCACTCCGACGTCGAGGTTCTCGTGTCCGTGGAAGCCGACCTGCGCGTCGTCGCCGAGCTCGGCGACGAGCGCCGAGACCCGGTCGGAGACCTGCTCCATGACCAGCGCGCCGGCCGAGTCGACGATGTAGACGCACTGGCAGCCGGCGTCGGCCATGATGCGCGCCTGCTTGGCGAGCACCTCCGGCGGCTGGGTGTGGCTCATCATGAGGAAGCCCACGGTCTCGAGGCCCAGCTCGCGGGCGTAGCCGAAATGCTGGATCGAGACGTCGGCCTCGGTGCAGTGCGTGGCGATGCGGCACACCGAGCCGCCGTTGTCGCGGGCGGCGAGGATGTCGTCCTTGATGCCAACGCCGGGAAGTGTGAGGAAGGCGATCTTCGCGTTCTTCGCCGTCTCGGCAGCGGCGCGGATGAGCTCCTGCTCCCCGGTCCTGCCGAAGCCGTAATTGAACGAGCCTCCGCCGAGGCCGTCGCCGTGGGTCACCTCGATCACGGGGACGCCGGCGCCGTCGAGCGCGGAGACGACCTGCACGATGTCCTCACGCTCGAACTGGTGCCTCTTGTGGTGCGAGCCGTCGCGCAGCGAGGAATCGGTGATCCGGATATCGAGCTCGTCCGAATACGGGCGGGCGTGGGCGTTGACGGGATTGGTGGTGTCCATGTGTGCCTCCTACACCGCGAGCTTGGACTTCGCGATTTCCTCGCCGACCTTGGTGGCGGCGGCTGTCATGATGTCGAGATTCCCCGCGTACTCGGGGAGGAAATCGCCGGCGCCCTCGACCTCGACGAAGATGGCGACGCGGGCGCGCCCGCCGGAGATCTCGCTCGGCGGGTCGAACTGCGGCTCCTGCAGCAGCCGGTAGCCGGGCACGTACTCCTGGATTTCCTTCTCGCGCTTCCGGATCGAGGTGGTGATAGCGTCCTGGTCCGCATCCTCGGGGATCGAGCAGAAGATGGTGTCGCGCATGATCATCGGCGGGTCGGCCGGGTTGAGGATGATGATCGCCTTACCGGTCTCCGCGCCGCCGATCGACTCGATCGCGTTCTTCGTGGTCTGCGTGAACTCGTCGATGTTCGCCCGAGTGCCGGGCCCCGCGGACTCCGAGGACACCGAGGCGACGATCTCCGCGTAGTCGACGGGCACCACGGAGCTCACCGCGTGGACCATGGGGATGGTCGCCTGGCCGCCGCACGTGACCATGTTCGTGTTCTTCGCGTCGACGTGCGCGCGGAGGTTGGCCGGCGGGATCACGGCCGGGCCCACGGCCGCGGGGGTGAGGTCGACGGCGATGATCCCCGCCTCCTCGTAGCGCGGCGCGAACTCCTTGTGCACGTACGCGCTGGTCGCCTCGAAGAGCAGGTCGGGCTTCTCGCCGCCCTGGGCGATCGAATCGAGCAGTTCCTGCGCTCCGTGCGACATGCACACGAGCCCGTGCTCGGCTGCCCTACGCATGCCCTCGGAGTCGGCGTCGATGCCGATCATCCACTTGGGCTCGATGTATTCGCTGCGCTCGAGCTTGTACATGAGGTCCGTGCCGATGTTGCCGGATCCGACGATCGCGGCGGTGAGCTTCTTCCCCTCGCCCATGTCCTTGGTTCTCCTTGGCTCGTGGCGGCACCACTTCCGGGGCGCGCATATTGTCGTTGTGGTCTGTGTGGTGGTTCGGCGTGTGTGGCCGTGCAGGCGGAAATGCCGGTCCGACGGCGGACTACGAGAAATCCAGGGAAACGGTCCCGAGCCCGGCGAACTCCGCCAGGACGTGGTCGCCGGGGTAGACGTCCTGGGCGCGGATCGCGGTCCCGGGCAGCAGCACGTCTCCCGCGCGTAGGCGCACGCCGAACTGCGAGACCTTGCGCGCGAGCCAGGACACCGCATTGAGCGGGTTGCCGAGCACCGCGTCCGAGCGGCCCGAGGCCATGTGCTCGCCGTTGCGGTGCATGTCCACGGCGATCGCGGCGACGTCGATGTCGCCCATCGCCACACGCCCCTCCCCCACGATGTACCCGCAGGACGAGGCGTTGTCGGCGATGGTGTCGGGGAGCGTGATCTTCCAGTCCGCGATTCGCGAGTCGATGAGCTCGATCGATGGCACGACCCACTCGATGTACTCGGGCAGCTCCTCTAAGCCGACGCCCTCTGCCGGGACGTCCTTGCCGAGGACGAAGGCGACCTCGAGCTCGACGCGAGGGCGGCACAGCCGCGAAGTGTCGACCGGCGCCGACTGCGCGTACTCCATCGTGTCGAGGAGATGGCCGTAATCCGGCTCGTCCACGCCCATCATTTTCTGCATGGCCTCGGAGGCCAGGCCCACCTTGTGGCCCGTAACCTTCGCGCCGCCATCCAGTCTGCGCCGGATATTGACGAGCTGGATGTCGAAGGCGTCGTCCGCCGTCATCCCCGGGTGGTCCTCCGTGAGCGGCGCGATGGGCGCGGCATTCGCCTCGGCCTCCCACAGCCGCCCCGCGAGCTCGGCGACCGTGGCGTCGTCGAGTGTCCGCGTGATCTCTTGGCTCATCGAATCGACCTTCTCTAGTTCTCTGCCGCTCGGCGCTACGGGCACTCGGCATGACGGAACGGGCCGGCAGGCCCCACGGGGCAAACTATAACGTGTTCTAGTTTGTCCCGAGGGCAACTTTCGCCATCCCCGCCCGCGGCCACCCCGAAACCCGACTTCTGCAACATGTTCTAGACAAAGTAGACCGAATAGGTTCCCCCCGATAGTGGATTTACCTGGATTTATCGACACAACCGATCCGAGTCGGCTGCAATTTCTATAACGTGTTCTACATGACTCAGAACGCATTCGATGTCGTCGTCGTCGGCAGCGGTGCCGGCGGCGTCGCCGCCGCCCTCGCCGCGCAGGCCAAGGGCCTGGCCGTCGTTCTCATCGAGAAGGCCGAGCACTTCGGCGGTTCCTCCGCGCGCTCCGGCGGCGGAGTGTGGATCCCGAACAACTCGGTTCTGAAGCGCGACGGGGTGCACGACACCCCCGCGGCCGCACGCTCGTACCTCCGCTCGATCATCAGCGGGGTCGACGAGGACCGGATAGACGCCTACCTCGAGAACGGGCCGCGCGTGCTCGACTTCCTCCTCGAGCGCACTCCCCTGCGCATGGAGTGGGTCCAGGACTACTCGGATTACTACCCGGAGGCGCCGGGCGGACGGCTCGGCGGGCGTTCCGTCGAGCCCAAGCCCTTCGACCTCAACTCCCTCGGGGAGAACAGGAAGCTGCTCGAGCCCGACTACACGAAGACCCCGCGGAACTTCGCGATCCTGCAGTCGGACTACAAGCGGCTCAACATGCTCATGCGCTCGGCCTCCGGACCTCTGCGCGCGCTCAAGGTCGGCACGCGCTTCGCGTGGTACTCGGCGACGGGCAAGCGCATGGTCGTCCGCGGGCAGGCGCTCATGGGCGCGCTCGGCAAGGGCCTGTTCGACCACCACGTCCCGCTTCGACTCGGCACCCCCCTCGTCGACCTCGCCACCGAGGGCGAGGGCGAGAACCTGCGGGTCACCGGGGTCGTCGTCGAGAGCGAAGGCAAGCGCGAGACCATCACCGCGCGGCACGGCGTCATCCTCACCGCCGGCGGATTCGAGCGAAACGCGGAGATGCGCGCGAAGTACCAGCGCGCTCCGATCGGCACCGAGTGGACCGTCGGCGCACAGGCGAACACCGGCGACGCGATCGAGGCCGCGCAGCGCCTCGGCGCCTCGGTGAGCTTCATGGAGGACTCCTGGTGGGGCCCCACGATCCCGCTCAAGGGGACCCCGTGGTTCGCGCTCTCGGAGCGCTCGCTGCCCGGCACCCTCATGGTCAACGAGCGCGGCGAGCGGTTCATGAACGAATCGGCGCCCTACGTCGAGGCAGTCCACGCGATGTACGGCGGCGAGTTCGGCCACGGCGAGGGGCCCGGGGAGAACATCCCCGCGTGGCTCGTCTTCGACCAGCGCGTCCGCAATCGCTACATGTTCGCCGGCAACGCGCCGGGGCAGAAGCTCCCCGGCCGCTGGTTCAAGAACGGCATCCTCGTGAAGGCCGACACGCTCGCCGAGCTCGCCGAGAAGATCGGCGTCCCCGCCGAGGCACTCGAGGCGACCGTCGAGCGGTTCAACGGCTTCGCCCGCGCGGGCGTGGACGAGGACTTCGACCGCGGCAAGTCCGGCTACGACCACTACTACGGCGATGCCGCGAACTCCCCCAACCCCTCGCTCGGCGAGCTGAGAAAGGGCCCGTTCTACGCGGCGAAGATGGTCCCCGGCGACCTCGGCACCAAGGGCGGCATCGACACCGATGCCCGCGCTCGTGCCCTGCGCGCGGACGGCACCCCGATCGCCGGGCTGTACGCGGCAGGCAACTGTTCCTCCCCCGTCATGGGCCACACCTACGCCGGTCCCGGCGCGACCATCGGACCATCGATGGTGTTCGGCACCCTGGCCGTCGAGGACATCGCGGCCGCCGTCCGCAGCGGCGAACAAGCGGCGACGGTCGCCGCCGAGTAGCTTCGCCGACCACCCCATCAAGAAGCGAGTCCCCGAAAGGACGAAGAGCCCGTGCCCATCGATCTCGACAAGGCCCTCGGAGCTGACCTGCCCGAGCAGACGTTCTCGTGGAACGCCTCGGACGTCGCCCTCTACAACCTCGCCGTCGGCGCCGCACGCGACCCGCTCGACACCGCCGGCCTGCGCTACATCGACGACCGCACCCCGCTCGTGCTCCCGTCCTTCGCCACGGTCGCGGCGTCGATGCACGTCGACGAGCCGCCGAGGGTCTCGTTCCCGGGCGTCGAGATCGACCTGGCGAAGGTCGTGCACGGCGCGCAGTCGGTGTCCCCCTCCGGGCCGATCCCGGCCGCCGGGACGGCGACCACCAGGACGCGGATCGCGGAGGTCCAGGACAAGGGGAAGGCCGCCGTCATCATCCAGGAGTCCACCACCACCGCGGAAGACGGCACCGAGCTGTGGACCTCGCGCTCCTCGATCTTCGCCCGCGGGGAGGGCGGCTTCGGCGGCGACCGCGGCTCGAGCGAAAAGGTCGAGTACCCGGATCGCGAGCCCGAGCACACCATCGACGTGCCCACCGCGCCGAACCAGGCGCTCCTCTATCGCCTGTGCGGCGACCGCAATCCGCTGCACTCCGACCCGGAGTTCGCCAAAGCCGCGGGCTTCGACCGGCCGATCATGCACGGGCTCGGCTCGTACGGCCTGGCGCTCCGCGCGCTCGTCGACGGAGTCGCGGGCGGCGACCCCGCGGCCGTGTCGAAATACGGGGTGTCCTTCGCCGGCGTCCTGTTCCCGGGCGAGACGCTGCGCGTTCGGGCGTGGGATACCGACGCCGGCCTCGTGGCGACCGCGAGCGCGGTGGAGCGCGACGAGGCGCCCGTGCTGGGCAACGTCGTGCTCGGGCTGCGTCGCTAGACCCCGACGGCAGGGCGACGGCCAAGCGACGGCGGCCTCCGCCGTCACAAACCACACCACAAACACACTGCGGCAACCGCAACAACAGCCAGACTCCACCGCGAAGACGGAGAACACACACCATGTCGATCAATCTCGCCGATGCCTTCGAGGGACTTTCCGACGTCCTCGCCGACCGCGAGGCCCTGAGCTTCGAGGGCCGGCGACTGTCGTACGCGGACCTCGACGTCGAGTCCAACCGCCTCGGGCACTACCTCGAGAGCATCGGGATCGGGAAAGACGACCATGTGGCGATGCACATGCGCAACAGCGTGGAGTTCGTCGCCTCGCTCCTCGGCTCGCTCAAGGTGCGCGCGGTCCCGGTCAACATCAACTTCCGCTACACCGCCGGTGAGCTCGAGTACCTCTACTCGAACTCCGATTCCAAGCTCATCGTCATCGACACGGAGTTCTGCCCGGTCGCCCAGACCGTGCTCGGCAATCTCCCCGAGCTTCGCTCCGTGCTCGTGGTCGGCGAGGTCCCGCAGGCCTTCGCCGAGCGCTGTGCCGAGCTCGGAGTGTCCGTCGCCTCGTGGGCCGATGTGGTGCCGGACCAGACCGGCGAGCGCGGCTTCCCCGAGCGCTCCGGCGACGACCACTACATGGTGTACACGGGCGGCACGACCGGCCATCCTAAGGGCGTCGTGTGGCGGCACGAGGACTTCTATTACGCCGCGCTCGCGGGCGGCAACCAGTACGGCGATCCGCACGAGACCCTCGAGGAACTCGCCACGGCGGCGCGGGACACCCCGGCGATGTCGCTGTTGGTCACCGCCCCGCTGATCCACGGCGCCGCCGTGTACGCGCTGTTCTCCATGTTCTTCATGGGCGCGAAGCAGGTGCTCATGCGCAACTGGGACCCGGTCGAGGCTCTGCGCCTCATCGGCGAGGAACAGGTGCAGATCATCATGATCGTCGGCGACGCCATGGGCGTGCCTTTCGTCGACGAGCTCGTCGACAACCCCGACGCCTACGACGTCTCCTCGCTCTTCGCCGTCAACTCCGGCGGCGCGATCTGGTCGCAGGCCTCACGCGACAAGCTCCGCACCGTCCTCCCCGACATCTTTATCCGCGACAACTTCGGCGCCTCCGAATCGGGCACCGACGGGCAGCTGTCCATGAACGACGCTGGCGAGCTCCGCCTTCCGCCCAGCCCGCGCTCGCTGGTCGTCGACGAGCTCCTCGAGACGATCGAGCCGGGCAGCGAGGACATCGGTTACCTCGCCCGCGTCGGCCACGTGCCGCTCGGCTACTACAAGGCGCCCGAGAAATCGGCCACCGTGTTCAAGACGCTGGATGACGGCAGGCGGATCTCCGTACTCGGGGACATGGCGCGGGTCGAATCCGACGGGACGATCGTGCTCCTCGGTCGCGGCTCCGGCTGCATCAACACCGGCGGAGAAAAGGTGTTCCCCGAGGAGGTCGAGCAGGCGCTCAAGGGGCACCCCGCAGTGTTCGACGCGCTCGTGGCCGGCGCCAAGGACCCGAAGTACGGCGAGCGCGTCTCGGCCGTGATCTCCCTGCGCGAGGGATTCGAGGAGCCGAGCCTCGACGAGCTGATCGAGCACTGCCGCACCACGCTCGCCGGCTACAAGGTGCCGCGCTCCGTGGTCGTCGTGCCCGAGGTGCGCCGCTCGCCCGCGGGCAAGGCGGACTACCGCTGGGCGAAGGACATGGTCGCGTAGTCGCGTTACGCGCGCGGTACCGATCGCGCTGCCCCAGCGGGCCTCACCGGGGCGCCGCCGCTCATTCGGAGCGGCCGCGACCTTCGCGTGGCACGTAGATGTGGACGGGCGCGCGCAGGAGGCCGCGCGAGCGCTCGATCCCGCGCAGTACGTAGCCGCGGTCGGCGGCGATGCGGCGGGCCTCCGGCGCGCCGGGAAGCGAATATTCGGGGACGCTGATCCACGGCCTATCGACGGACAGGGCCCGCTCGAGCGCGCGCTCGCGGCGCTCCGGGGAGGCGCGGCGGCGCAGGGCCGCGTAGGCGAGAGCCGCGCCGAATGCCAGCGCGGCGAGCAGTGCGAGCGCGGCCAGCGCCCAGAAGAACGCGAGGAAGAAGCTGTGCATCAAGCGACCTCAAGCGCGCCGGGCACGAAGTGGATGCGCTCGCGCAGCTCCCAGGCGGCGCCCTCGCGCCCGTGCCCGCCCTGGCTTGCAGTATCCGGGACGAAGCCGCGCTCGGCCGCCATGGAGACGAGGAGCGTGAGCGGCACCGAGTAGCGCCACGGCTCGAGCTCGAATCCCCCTCGGGGGCTGGTACGTGCGCCGTCAGCCAGCGCGGAGATGCGGCGCTCGGCCTTCCGGAGGCGCCTGCGCATCGAGCGCGAACGGTCGAGCCGGATGCGGCGGGCGAGGGCGTCGATCGCCAACTGCAGCACGGCGCCTCCTTCGGTGGTGTCTAGCGGTCCCGTCCCGGCCGAGGATACCGCCCGCTACGCGTCGATCGCCCGCTTCGCCCAGCGATAGTCGGCCTTGCCCGCAGGCGAGCGCTTGACCTCGTCGACGAAGGACACCACTCGCGGCGCCTTGTAACCGGCGAGGAGTCCGCGGACGTGCTCGCGGATCTCGTCCACCGTGGGATCGGGCTCGCCCTCGCGCACCGAGACCACGGCGCCCACGGCCTCGCCGTAGCGCTCGTCCGGCACCCCGACGACGAGCGCGTCGAAGACCGCGGGGTGCCGCTTGAGCGCGGACTCCACCTCTTCGGGGAACACCTTCTCCCCGCCGGTGTTGATGCAGCCGGAGCCGCGGCCGAGGAAGATGATCCCGCCGTCCTCGGCGAGCATGCCCATATCGCCGAGCAGGGAACCGCGCTCCCCGCCCACCTCGACAAAGGTCGAGGCCGTCTTCTCCGGGTCTCCGAGGTACTCGAGCGGGAGGTGCCCGGTGCGCACGATGTACCCGATATCCCCGCTCCCCGGCTCGAGCGGCTCGAGGAGCTCGTCGACGAGCACGATCCCGCGCCCGGGGTCGAGGCGCAGCCTGCCGGCCTCGTCGAAGACCATCTCCCCGTCGTTACCGGACTCGGAGGCGCCCACGTTGTCCCGCAACATGATGTTCGGCAGCAGCTCCTTCCACGCGTCCCTGTTGACCTGCGACCAGATCCCGCCGCCCGAGGCGACCATGAACAGCCCGGGGAAGTCGAGCTCCTCCCCCGCCTCACGCAGGGCGCGGAGCTCGTCGACGAGCGGCACGCCCATGCCGTCGCCGACGATGACGAGCGCCTGGACGTCGAACTCCGCGCAGGCGCGGAGGATCCTCTCCGGGTCGAAGACCCGCTGGACCGCGACGAAGCCGCCGAGATTGAGGAAGGTGAAGAGGGTGAACATCCCGGCGCCGTGCATGAACGGCGCGGACAGGAACGCGCGGAACCCGTCCACCGTCGCCTCGGCGACCTCCTCGGGGCTGTTGCGGGCCTCGCCGTACGGGTTCCCGCCGGACAGGCACGCGTAGTAATAGTCCGCGGCCCGCCACACGACGCCCTTCGGATGCCCGGTGGTCCCGCCGGTGTAGAGCAGCCAGCGATCGTCACCGGAGCGCTCGACCGCGGGCCGCTCGCTGCTCGCCGCGCGCAGCATCTCCGCAGAATCGAGCAGAGGGATCCCTGCGGCCTCTGCGGCTGCGACGAGCTCGTCCCCCGGCTCACCGACCGCAACGAGGAAACGGAGGCTCGGCACCGCGAGCTCGCCGCCCTCGCAGATGGCCGCCGCCACGGTCGCCGCGAACTCGGACTCGACGAGCACTCCCGCCGAAGCGGAGTCGACGAGGATGTTCCGGATCTCCTCGGGCCCGTACATGAAGTTCGTGTTGACTGCGGCCGCCGAGATCTTCATGAGCCCCAGGATGGCGCCGAGGTGCTCCGGGACGTTGCGCGCCACGATGGCCACGCGGTCCCCGCGCTCGATCCCCTGGCCGAGGAGGGCGTGGGCGAAGCGGTTCGCGAGTTGGTCGAATTCGCGAAATGTGAACACTGCCCCATCGAAGGCGACGCTCGGACTGTCCGGGCGACGGTCGACGACCGCCTCGAAGACGTCGGCCTCGTTGATCTCGGGGTTGTGCCGGGCGGTATCCCTGCGCGCCTCGTTGTCCGTCGCCTGGGCGACTGTCCCTGCACCCTCCGGGGTCTCGGATCCGGTGGCCTCGTCGACGCTCACAGCGTTTCTCCTCACCCCGGCGCACCGACATTTGACCTATCGGTCGCTCGGGTTGTTATGCTTCTGGAAAGATCCTATGTGAGTCCGCTCACACTACGTTGAGGAATGGGTGGGTTCGCCCGAAGCGCGCACCCCCATTCGTTCCCGGTTCGGGCAACTATCGCTCGCCGGAGGTGGGGGGTATCTATGTCACGACCCGAGTCGACGCGACAGATCGATAGCGAGAGCGAGCCCGCACGCCGGTCGACGACCAGAAGCGGCGCGCAGCCGACCTCCACGATCCGCTCGCGGCTCGTCACCTCTTCAATGCGTCGGATCGTGCGCCCCGCGCTCGACCGAATGCCCCCGGACCAGCGCGCCCTCGGCCGCCTCCGCACCATGACCAACGGCGCCGGCCGCGCATCCGCGCTGGAGACCTCCGCGAACTGGGTCGTCGATGGCCCCGTCCCCGGACTCTGGGTCGGCCGCCGCTCCTTCTTCTCCTCCGACCGCGTGATCTACATGATCCACGGCGGCGGGTTCACCTTCGGCTCTCCTTGGTCACACAAGTTCCTCGCCGGGCGCATCGCTCGCGAATCCGCGTCGCCCGTGTTCCTCCCCGATTACCGGCTCGCCCCCGAGCATTGCTATCCGGCCGCCGTCGACGACGTCGAGGCCGGATACCACTGGCTAGTCGAGCAGGGATACCACCCCGAGAACATCGTGGTGTGCGGAGATTCCGCCGGCGGCAACCTGGCGCTCCAGCTCCAGTCCCGCCTCCTCGAGCACGGCAAGGACACCCCCTCGGGGATCATCCTCATCTCACCGTGGGTGGACATGGACCTATCGGATATGACGACGCGCGATCTCGAACGCAAAGACCCCTTCCTCGCGCTGTCTTTCGTGGAACGTTCCCGGGACCTCTATGCCCCGGACCTCGCGCCAGAGGACCCCAGGATCTCCCCGGTCAACATGCGGTTCTCCGGCGACTGGCCGCCCGTGTTCATCCAATCTGGCGGCGCCGAGATCATCGCAGGTGGCATCGAACTCCTCCACGAGCGCCTCGTCGCGGCGGGCGTCGACTCCACACATCAGGTCTGGCCCGACCAGGTCCACGTATTCCAGGCCTTCCACCCGCTCATTCCCGAGGCGGTCGACGCGGTCCGGAACATCGGAAAGTTCATCCGCTCGCTCGACGAGTGATCCGATCCCCACCCGGAAGCGTGCCGGCTTAGGCAGACCTTCCTTCTGCAGGACGGCCCGACTAGAATCGTCCCCCGGACAGGGAAAAGGGGGCGATGCTCGCATGGGACACGATCACGGTCATTCACACGGCCACGACCACACCGCCGAAGCGGGCGGGGATCGTCGACGCCTCGCAGCGGCGCTCGGCGTCACGCTCTTCATCATGGCCGTCGGGATCGTCGGCGCCGCGGTCTCCGGCTCCCTTGCCCTCCTCGCCGATGCGGGGCACATGCTCACCGATGCCATCGGCCTCGCGGTGGCGCTCGGAGCCGCGACGCTGGCCGCCCGGCCCCCGACGATGCGGCGCACTTGGGGCTTCCGCCGCGCCGAGGTCATCGCGGCCGCGGCGCAGGCGCTCCTCCTCCTCGCGGTGGGCGTCTTCGTCATCGTCGAAGCCATTCGCCGCCTCTTCGCTCCGCCGGAGGTGAGCGACGGGCCGATGCTGCTATTCGGAATCGCCGGCCTTCTCGGAAACCTCGTCTCGCTGTGGATCCTCATGGCCGGGCGCGGCAACAGCTTCAATCTCCGCGCCGCATTCCTCGAGGTTCTGAGCGACGCACTCGGTTCCGTGGCCGTGATCGTGGGCGCCATCGTCATCGCCACCACGGGGTGGACTCGGGCGGACGCCATCGCCTCCCTGTTCATCGGCGCGTTCATCATCCCGCGCACGCTGACCCTGCTGCGGGACACCACCCAGGTACTGCTCGCGTCGACGCCGAAGGGCCTGGATCTCGAGGAGGTCCGCCGTCATATCCTCGCGATGGACCACGTCGAGGAGGTACACGACCTGCACGCGGAGCTCATCGCCACGGGCGTGCCGGTGCTCACGGGGCACGTGGTGATCCGCGACGCCTGCCTCCGCGACGGGCACGCCATGGAGATCCTCCGCGACCTACAGGAGTGCGTGGCCACGCACTTCGACGTCCCTGTCGAGCACTCGACGTTCCAGCTCGAGACCGCGGCGCACGCGGGCGACGAGCGAATCGTCCACTAGTCCGTGAGGACGAGCCCCGAGGTCGGTACGCCCGTGCCGGCCGTGACCAGCACGTGGTGCGGGTTCGCGACCTGATTGACGGAGGTTCCGCGGATCTGGCGGACGCCTTCCGCGATCCCGTTCATACCGTGGATGTATGCCTCGCCGAGCTGCCCGCCGTGGGTGTTGAGCGGCAGCGCCCCATCGAGGTCGAACACCCCCTTCTGACGGACGAGGTCCGGGGCCTCCCCGCGGCCGCAGAAGCCGAGCTCCTCGAGCTGCATGAGCACGTACGGCGTGAAGTGGTCGTAGAGGATCGCGGCATCGACGTCCCCAGGACCGAAGCCCGCCTGCGCCCAGAGTTGTTCGCCGACGAGCCCCATCTCGGGCAGCGAAGCGAGATCCGGGCGATAATACGAGGTCATGATGTATTGATCGGGGCCCGAGCCCGAAGCCGCCGCCGCGACGGTGACCGCCTTCTGCTTGAGGTCCTTCGCCCGCTCCGGTGTGGTGACGACGATGGCCTGGCCACCATCGGACTCCTGGCAGCAGTCGAGCAGGTGGAGCGGCTCCGCGATGTACCGCGAGGCCTGGTGCTCGGCGAGCGTGATCGGCTTGCCATAGAAGAACGCGTTGGGGTTGTTCGCCGCGTAGCGCCGGTCGGAGACGGCGATGCGGCCGAAGTCCTCGCTCGTCGCGCCGTAGTCGTGCATGTAGCGCTGCGCGACCATCGCCACGAAGCCGGCGGGCGTGGAGAGCCCGTGGGGGTACGAGAACGCGTTGTCCGTGCCCGAGGAGTTGACCTGCTGGACCAGCGAGGAGTTGACCTGCCCGAAGCGCATCCCCGAGCGCTCATTGAACGCCCGGTAGCAGACTACGACCTCGGCCACTCCCGTCGCGACGGCCATGGCCGCCTGCTGCACCGTGGCCGCGGCCGCACCGCCACCGTAGTGGATGCGGGAGAAGAACTTGAGCTCGCCGATGCCGGCGGCTCGCGCGACGGCGATCTCGATGTTCGTGTCCATCGTGAACGAGACGAGCCCGTCGATGTCGGAGGGTGAGAGGCCGGCGTCGTCGAGGGCCGCGGTCACGGCCTCGGCTGCGAGCCGGAGCTCGGAGCGCCCGGAGTTCTTGGAGAAATCGGTGGCGCCGATGCCCGCGATCGCGGCGCGACCGGCGAGCGAGCGGCCTGTGGTGTTCGTTGACGTCTTTGTCATTGCCCTATCCCTCCGTCCCGTCGAGCTCGAGCTCGACTGTCGCGGTGACGTGCGCGCCGAGCGCATCGCTTCCGACGACCTTGCACGTGACGATCCCGTCCTCCCCTACGCCTTCCACCGTGCCCGCGAGCGCGAGGGTGTCGTACGCGTACCAGGGCACGCCGAGGCGCAGCGCGACCGAGCGCACCCGTGCGCGCTGCCCCGCCCAGTCGGTGACGTACCGGGCGACGAGGCCTGTGTCGGTGAGGATGTTGACGAAGATGTCCTTCGAGCCCTTGGCGTGGGCGAGATCGCGGTCGTGGTGGACGTCCTGGAAATCCCGCGTGGCCAGCGCCGTGGAGACGATGAAGGTGGGAGTGCCTGTGATGCGCAGCTCGGGCAGGCGGGTTCCCGCCGTGACGCCGGTGGGCGGCACCGCGGGGACCGTGCGCTCGACGGGTTCGCGCGGCGCGAAGGCGTAGAGCGTCCACGGCTCGCTCCCCGGTCGGGCATCCTCGGATTCGTCCCCGGGGAAATCGAGGTATTCGACCTGCACGGGCATGCCGATCTCGACGGCTCCCGGGTCGATCCCGCGAAGCTCGCCGAGCATCCGCACACCCTCGTCGAGCTCGACGAGTGCGATGACGAACGGGAAGCGCGTGCGCCCCGGCACCTTCGGCGCATGGTGGACGACGAACGAGAACACGGTGCCGTGCCCCGTGGACACGACGTAGTCGGTCTCTTCGCTCTTGTCCTTCCACAGCGCCGGCACGGGCGGATGCTGCAGCGAGCCGTCTGGCCTCTTCTGGATCCGCAGCTCGTGCGCGCGCACCCCGTCCCAGAAGAACTGGGTATCGTGCGAGGCGCTCGGCCGCATCACCTTCCCCGCCACGAGGTCCGAGGTATCGCCCCCGAGCGAGGAGGCGATCGCCCCTGACGCCGGTGCTCCCGCTGCTGAGGCCTGCGTCGAGCCAGTCGCTCCTCCGCCCGACCCGCCGCGGGCGGCCGGCGCGAACTTGAGGATCCGGAAATCCATTTCCGCGACGATTTCCTCGCCGACGCGCCACGTGGAGTGGGTGGTGAAGAACCATCCGGTCCCGAGTCCCGTGGTCTTCGGGCCCACGACGTCGGTGAGCACGGAATCGACCGTGAGCACCTCGCCGGGCCGCGTGTAGCGGTGGTACTTCTGATCGCAGTTCGTGGCCACGACCGAGGGGAATCCCTCGTCCTCGAGGAAGTAGGTCATCCGGGCGAGCGGGTCGTCGTCGTTCCAGTCCCTACCCAGGCCGCGCATGGTCCACACCTGCGCCATCGCGGGCGGGGCGACGATCCCGTCGTGGCCGGCGGCCCGCGCGGCCTCCTCGGACTCGTAGATCGGGTTCTCGTCGCCGATCGCCTCGGTCCAGTTCCGGATCATCGGCATGTTGATCGGGTCGCGGGCGGTGCGGCGCGCGCTCGGCCCGGCGGCGCGGACCTCGTCGGCGAACGCGAGGATCCGCTCGTTCTGCGCCTCGGTGCCCCAATCGGCTCGCTGCGTTTCCGTGCTCATCGTTCGTGGATTCCCTTCTACCTCGCCGTTCGGGGCATGCCGAGGCCGCCCATGCAGACCAGCTCGCGCATGACCTCGTTGACACCG
Source organism: Dietzia sp. (assembly GCF_036741115.1). Lineage (NCBI taxonomy): Bacteria > Bacillati > Actinomycetota > Actinomycetes > Mycobacteriales > Dietziaceae > Dietzia > Dietzia sp. Next base: position 5,161 of record NZ_DAINST010000008.1, on the reverse strand, counting down.
CCGCCGAAGGTGATCACCACGTTGCGCTTGGTCATCATGTCGAGCCACCGGGCGAGCTCGGCGTCAGCGGGCGTCGCCGGATTGCCGAAGCGACCGAGGAGCTCGGCGAAGAGGCGGCCGGCGTGCTGGATGCGTTCGGTGGCGAAGACCTTGGACGCCGCGGAATCGCCCATCGACGGGTTCTCCCCCGTCGCCCCGACCTGCCAGTTGAGCAGCTCGTTGATCCGGAAGAGCGCGGCGATCTCCGCGATGCCCCGCGCCACGACCGGCGAGTCGATGGGAGCTCCGCCGTCAGGAGCCGGGGTGGAGGCCCACGCGCGGAGGCGATCGAGATACAGCCCCATGCGCCCGGCGGGGGCGAGCATCACGCGCTCGTGGTTGAGCTGCGTGGTGAGCATCTTCCAGCCGCCGTCGACCTCGCCGACGACCATGTCCGCGGGGACGCGGACGTCGGAGTAATACGTCGCGTTGACGTGGTGGGCGCCGTCGGCGGTGATGATCGGGGTGAACGAGAAGCCGGGGTCGGAGGTGTCGACGATGAAGATCGTGAGCCCGCGGTGGCGCGAGTCCGGGGCGCCGGTGCGCGCGGCGAGCCACACGAAATCGGCGTCGTGCCCGCCAGTGGTCCACAGCTTCTGGCCGTTGATGATCCAGTCGCCGGTGGACTCGTCCTTCTTCGCCGTGGTGCGCAGCGAAGCGAGGTCCGTGCCGGCATCGGGCTCGGAATAACCGATCGCGAAGTGCACCGTGCCCTCGAGGATCCCGGGGAGGAAGCGCTCCTTCTGCTTCTCGGTGCCGTACTTCTGCAGCGTCGGGCCGACGGTCTGGAGGGTCACCGAGGGCAACGGGACGTCCGCGCGGTTCGCCTCGTTGGTGAAGATCTGCTGCTCGATGGGCCCGAAGCCCTTGCCTCCGAACTCCTCCGGCCAGCCGACGCCGAGGCGACCGTCGGTGCCCATCCGCCGGATCACCGCGCGGTAGGTCTCGCCGTGGCGGGTGGTGGCCATGTCCGCGGCCTCGTCGGGCGAGATCAGCGTGCCGAAGTATTCGCGCAGCTCGGCCTGCAGCGCGCGCTGGGGCTCGGTGAGATCGATGAACGTCTCCCCTTCCGCCTCCTCGGGGGGCGCCGAGGCCGGGTCGATCTCGGCCGCGGCGATCTTCTCGAGCTGTAGCTCCGCGCCGCCGACGAAGCGCGCGAGGTCGGAGACCGCCGAGGAGTAGCGGAACATCGGGTAGGTGATGTCGACGCCGACGCCGCCGTGGAGGTGGTGGAGGACCTGCATCGCTCGCGGCCCCTCGGAGGCGAGCCACCAGGCGGCGATGTCCCCGTCCGTGGCGTAGCGATCGCTACTTCCGTAGAGTCCCTGCGCGATGCGCCAGTTGAGCGAGACCGCGAGGTTGTGCATGTTCTGCGCGACGACGTAGACGTCGGCGAGCTCCTGCTGCACGGCCTGGAAGGAGCCAAGTGGGCGCCCGAACTGCTCGCGGTTCTTGAGGTACTCGGCGGTCATGCCCAGGGCGCCGGAGAGGCACCCGTCGGCGCTCGCCGTGATCGCCGCGAGCTGGAGGGCGCGGAAGCGGGCGAAGAGCGCGCGCCCCTCGGCCTCGGGGAGCTCGGCCGCCGGCGTGCCCTCGGTTCCCGTGAGCACTGCCTGGACCTCTGCCCCGTCGAAGGACACGGCGTACTCGGGCACGCCGAGGCTGCCGAGCGCCGGCGTGATCTCCACGCCCTCGACCTTCGGCGACACCGCGGCGATGCCGCCGAGCGTGGGCACGAGGATCGTCCGGGCCTGCGCGGCGTAGCGCACTCCCGTGACCGCTCCGCGGAGCTTTCCGTTCTCCAGGCGGGCGGCGGGGTCCGTCGTCATGGGGGCTCGGGCCTCGCCACAAGCGGCGGTGAGGACGGGGCCCGAGGCCATGTCGCCGAGAAGCTCGGCCTGCTGTTCCGCTGTGCCCAGGGCGATGATCGGCGCGATTCCGAAGCCGAGGGTCTCCATCGCCGGGACCACCGCGCCGGCCTTGCCGACCTCTTCGAGCGCGACGGCGACGTCCGCCACCGTGAGCTCGTCTCCGCCGAGCGCCGCGGGCAGCGCGAGATCGAGGAGGCCCGAGGCCGCGAAGGAGCGCCACAGCTTCTCGTCGTATCCGGCGTCGTCGATCGAGCGGCTCGGCAGCGCGGTGAGCAGCTCCTCGGCGGGCGCCGCATCGCGCAGCGCCCCGGCGACGGCCTCGGCGACCGCTGCCTGGGTGTCGTTCCGGGAAAAGTCCATGGCTCCTCGCCTCTCGTCTCGTGGAAGGTGGTGCTCGGCGGTGTCGTTCGCCCCGCCGGCGTCGCGCGATTCGGTCGCCGGGGCTAGTCGCGAGGCAGGCCGAGGATCCGCTCGCCCGCGACGTTGAGCAGCACCTGCTCGGTGCCGCCCGCGATCGACAGGCAGCGCACCATGAGGAACTTGCGGCCCTGCTCGGTGAAGTCGTATCCGGCGGCCCCCACCAGCCCGTAGGCGAACTCGGCGACGGCCTGGCGGTGGCGGACGCCGACGATCTTGCGGACGGCGGACTCGGCGCCCGGACCGTTACCCGCGAGAGAGCGGATGGCGGTGCGGAGGTCGAGGAGCGAACCGGCCACGGCGTCGGCGACGTGCCGGCCGAGTTCGTCGAGGGTCACGGGATCGGCGTCCTGGCCCGAGCGGCGGATTAGCTCGAGGAGCTCCTCGACCGAGTCGCCGAGCGAGGAACCGCCGCCCATGGCCACGCGCTCGTTGGCGAGTGTGGTGCGGGCGATCTTCCAGCCCGCGCCCGGCTCGCCGATCTGATACTCGTCCGGGACGAAGAGATCCTCGAGGTACACCTCGTTGAACAGGGCCTCGCCGGTGATCTCGCGCAGCGGGGATGTGCGGATCCCCTCGGACTTCATGTCCACGAGGAAGTATGTGATCCCCTTGTGCTTCGGGGCGTCGGGCTCGGTCCGCGCGAGGCACATGGCCCAGTCGGCCTCGCGGGCGAGCGAGGTCCACACCTTCTGTCCGTTGATCTTCCAACCGCCGTCGACCTTCTCCGCCTTCGTCGTGAGAGCGGCGAGGTCCGAACCCGCGCCGGGCTCGGAGAAGAGCTGGCACCACTTGAGCTCGCCGGCCATGGTGGGCAGGACGAACTGGTCGGCGTGCTGCGGCGCGGCGGAGAGGATCGTCGGCACGGCCCAGCCGCCGATGGTGATGTCGTGGCGGGCCACATCGGCCTCGGCGAGCTCCTCGTCGATGACCAGTTGCTCGGCGGCCGAGGCGCCGCGCCCGTAGGGCTCGGGGAGGTTGGGCATGAAGAGGCCGGAGTCCGCAAGGGCGCGTCGTCTCTCGGCACCCTCGGGCGCCGCGGCGACCTTCTCCACGAGCCCGCGGACCTCGGCGCGGGTGGCGTCGATGCCCTCGATCTCCGAGAGGTCGATCTCGAGATGACGCCGCCTGCCGTCGAGAGTGAGGCTCGCGAGTTCGCGGCGCCAGCGACTCGAGCCGCCGATCGCCTGCCGCAGGCCGGCGGCCTTGCGGAGGTAGAAGTGCGCCTCGTGTTCGAAGGTGAACCCGATACCGCCGAGGATCTGGATGCAGTCCTGCGCGTTCTGCACGGCCAGGTCGAAAGCGACGGCGCCGGTGGTGGCCGCGGCGATGTCGAGCTCCGAGGAGTCCCCGCGCAGCGCGTCCCCTGCCGCGACGGCGGAGTCCCAGGCGAGCGCACGGATCTCCTCGGTGCGGCACAGCATGTTCGCGGCGAGGTGCTTGATGGACTGGAACGAGCCGATCGTGCGGCCGAACTGCTCGCGGATCTTCGCGTATTCGACGGCCGTGCGGAGCGTGTAGTCGCCGACGCCCGCGAGCTCGGCGGCCGCCAACGCGACGGTAAGCCGGTGGACGAGGGCCGTGTCGACTCCGGCGAGGGTGTTCTCCGGCGTCACGACAAAAGAAGAGAGGACGCAGCGAGCCGAGTTCGCCGAGATGTCGAACGGGGTAGCGGGCTCGAGCGAGACGCCTTCGGCGCCGGCGTCGGCGAGGACCCAGCGCGTCTCCTCGCCGGAGCAAGCCGGGAAGAGCACGGCGCCGCCGGCGGTCCCGCCTATCACGGCGGCGAATTCGCCGGAGACCGTGCCATCGGCAGCGATCTCGGGGAGCGAGCCGTCGTTCCCGAGTGCGAGGCCCGCGACGAGCTCACCGGAGGCGATGCGCTCGGCCGCGGCATCGGCGACAGCCCCGCCGGCTTGGTCGAGAAGCACACCGACGACCGAGGTGGAAAGAAGCGGGCCCGGGACGAGCGCCGCCGCCGCTTCCTCAAGCATGCACGCGAGGTCCACGATCTCGGCGCCGGCGCCGCCGCGTTCCTCGGACAGCGCCACCGAGGTGATCCCGATCTCCGCGAGTGCCGGCCAGAGCGTCTCCCACGCCTTCGGATCGGTCTCCTGCTTCCGCGTGGCGGCCACGGGATCGGCCGACTTCGCCCAGGCGCGGATCGACTCCTGGATATCGGACTGGTCCTTGGTGGTGGCGATACTCAACGGTTCTCCTCGTCGGGTTCGTGCTTCGGGTTCGTGCGAGCGGGACCACAAACCCGCAGGTCGGGCAGGCCCATGGCGCGAACGAGTCCGAGCTCACACGTGATCTGTCCCATAATGCTTATCAATAACTAGAACACGTTCTACTCTAGAACGTGTTCCAATATGGCACGCGGCTCACCCCCGTGTGCCCCGGTTGGGAAAAGCACGAGAAAATTGCCCCGCACCGCCCGGCGACCCCGGCGCGGGCGGCGAGAGTACGACGCCGAGGACGGCGTATCCACGACGCGCAGTGAGGACTGGGAAATGGCACTGGACGAGACGGCTGCCCTGCGGACCCCGACGATCGAGACGGGCCGCGGGAGCGAGTCGAAGGCGCGCACAGCGAGCCCGGAGATCCCCACGACCCCCTCCCAGCGCGAGCGGCAGCGCCGCATCCTCGATGCCACCCTGGCCCTCGCCTCGAAGGGCGGCTACGAGGCCGTGCAGATGCGCGCCGTCGCCGAGAAGGCGGAGGTCGCCGTCGGCACGCTCTACCGCTTCTTCCCCTCCAAGGTCCATCTCCTCGTTTCCGCGCTCGCCCGCGAGTTCGCGAAGATCGACGAGAAGACCGCGCGCACCTCTCCC
>NZ_DAINST010000007.1:46556-58579 GCF_036741115.1 Dietzia sp. | reverse complement strand
GGGCGCACGATCCCGGGGCGACGACTGCGCACTCGACGCACGGCTCTACTTATGCAGAGGGCGAAAGTGGAGAGATCAGGCGGAGGCGTAGGCCCGGACCGAGCGATCGAAGACGTCGACGCTCGGCGGCAGGCCCGCGACGGCGGTGAGTCGGTCGATGAGCGAGTCGCCGTCCACGACGCGCTCGCCGTCCCCGGGCTCGTCCGCGTCGGCCTCCCCCTCTGGCGAGAAGGTGAAGAGGAACTCCTTCTTGAGCGGCAAGCCTACATCGGCGCTGGTCTGCTCCTCTTCCTGCCGAAAGTGACGCACGAACTCACCCTGGTCGACGACGAGGAAATCGCAGATGCTCTTCGACGAGACCGCGAACGCGCAGTAGACGCTGCCCGGGCGGTCGAGGAGCGCGCCGCCGACCCCGCTGTCGTTCTCGGCGGCCGCGGCGAGGGCATCGCCACCGTCGGCGTCGATCGTGAAGCCGTCGACCTCGACGATGCACGCGCGCTCGTCCGCCGGCGTGAGCAGCACGTCCTGGACGGAGCAGTTCTCGCCCGCCGGGCGCAGTCCGAGGCGCGCCAGCTGGGCATCGTCGAGCGGAGAATCGGCAACGAGGAGTCCGGCATTCAGTCCCAAGGGCGCGAAACCTAGCCGCGGCGGGCGCGCGCGTCCCCGGTAGAGATTCGCGGCGCCGGCGGTCTCGGCGCGCAGTACCTTGGCGGCCATGGGAGCGAGCGAAGAGGTGGGTGAAGGCGGCGCGGGCAAGGGCGACTCGGGCAACAGCGAGAACCCCCGCCCGCACCTCTTCGATGCGCACCTCCACATCGTCGACCCCGCGCATCCGCTCATCGCGAACGACCGCTACCTTCCCGAGCCGTTTACCGTCGCCGACTACCGCGAGCGCACCGCGAACCTGCAGGTAGAGGGCGGCACCGTGGTGTCCGGCTCGTTCCAGGGCTTCGACCAGGGCTACCTGCTCGACGCGCTGCGGCGGCTGGGTCCGGGCTTCGTCGGGGTCACGCAGATCCCCGCGGATACGCCCGATGCGCGGATCGCGGAGCTCGATGCCGCCGGGATCCGCGCAGTGCGCTTCAACGTCGCGCGCGGCGGCTCCGCGGCGCTCGAAGACATGGATCGCCTCGCCCGCCGCGTCCACGACCTCACCGGCTGGCACGCCGAGCTCTATATCGATGCCCGCCGCATCGACGCCGATCTCGGCGCCCGGATTGCCGCGCTGCCCGCCGTCAGCATCGACCACCTCGGTATGCACTCCGGCGGCCTCCCCACGCTGCTGCGCCTCGTCGAGCAGGGGGTGCGGGTCAAGGCAACGGGCTTCGGGCGGCTCCGCGCGAATGCAGAAGCGGTGGCCGAAATGCTCCGCGCGATCGACGCCACCGATCCCCGCGCGCTCATGCTCGGCACAGATCTGCCCTCGACGCGCGCGCCGCGCCCGTTCGCCGACACCGACCTCGACCTCGCCGCCCGCGCGCTCGGCCCCGAGCGGCTCGGGGACGTGTTCTGGACCAATGCGGAACGGTTCTACCTGCACCTATGACGGCGGACCTCCCCTCGCCCCGCGCCCCTCTGCACGCCGACAGCGGGGGGCGTAGCCTTGGCCGCGACGACCGGGCGCGAGCCGCGACACCCGCGGAACCCCGGACGCGAACAGCGACGAAAGGTAGCGCAATGGCAGACGACGAGACCACCAAGGACACTGCGCCGGCGCCGGATCCGGCCGAGCACAATGCGTTCTTCCCGAGCCCGTATTCGCTGTCCCAGTACACGGCGCCGAAGACCGATTTCGATGGGCTTTCGACCGACGAGAAGTACGCCGGCGGGCGGTGGAAGGTGCTCACCATCGCCACCGAGGAGCGCTACATGCCGATGCGCAACGGCACATTCTTCTCCACCGGCAACCACCCCGTGGAGACGCTGCTGCCGCTGCACCACATGCTCGAGGTGGGCTACGAGGTCGACGTTGCGACCATCACCGGCGGGCCCGGCAAGTTCGAGTGGTGGGCTTATCCCTCGGCCGACGAGGCCGTCGCTTCGGCATGGAAGGCCACGGAGGATGCGTTCCGCGCCCCGCTGCGGCTCTCCGACGCCATCGCCGACGGGCTCGACGATTACGCCGCGATCTTTATCCCCGGCGGGCACGGCGCGATGAACGCGATCCCGTTCGACACCGACGTCCAGGCCGCGCTCGATTTCGCCCTCGACAACGAGCGGCTCATCGTGAGCCTGTGCCACGGGCCCGCGGCGCTGCTCGCCGGCGGTCTCGGCCGCGAGGAGAACCCCTTCGCGGGGTACTCGATCACGGCGTTCCCCGATTCCCTCGACTTCGGACCGAACATCGAGATCGGCTACCTCCCCGGCGAGATGCCGTGGCCGCTCGGCGCGACACTCACGAAGGAGGGGCTGACGATCGTCAACGACTCGATGAGCGGCCAGACCACGCGCGACCGCAACCTCCTCACCGGCGACAGCCCGCTGGCCGCGAACCAGCTCGGCAAGGACGCGGTGGCGGCGCTGCTCGAGGCCTTCGGGGACTAACCCAGCGACTCCGCGAGCTCGGCGAGCTGACCGGCGACGCTCCCCCATCCCTCCGCGAGCCCGAGCTCGCCGTGGCGCGTCCGCGACTGCGGATCGCCGTGCCGGGCGACGATGCGATACAGCGTGCCGTCGGGGTGGTCGGCGAGCGTCACCTCGCCGGTCACCGCCACCGGCATCGGAACTGCGGGGCGGAGCGTGCTGTGCACGGCGTTGGTAAACACCAGACGCTCGGCATCGTCTACCACGAGGAAAGCGGCGTCCATGTGCGGGGTAAAGCTCGCCCCGTCCTCGCTCATGGAGGTCACGAATCCGCCGCCGGGGCGGGCGTCGAACGACTCGAGGCGGCAGGTGTAGGGCTCGGGGATCCACCACTTCGCGAACAGCTCGGGGTCGGTTCATGTTTTCCAGATCGTCGCCCGCGGCGCGCGGATCACACGCTCGATGGCGAGGTCGAGTTCGGGGTTCATTTCTGCTCATTCGCGGGGGTGGCGGCGAGGGCTTTGAGACGGTCGGTGCGCTGCTCCCAGACACGGCGCTGTTCGCCGAGCCAGTCGTCGACGACGGCCAGGCGCTCGCGCCTGAGCGAGCACGTCCGGACGCGGCCGGGCTTCGACGTGTGGACGAGCCCGCTGCGCTCCAGCGCGTGGATGTGCTTGAGGAACGAGGGCAACGCCATGGACGTGCCCTCGACGAGTTCCCCGACGCTCGCGTCCCCCGCCCCGAGCCGCCGCACGACGGCGCGCCTGGTCGGGTCGGACAGCGCGGTGAACACATCGTCGAGCACGTCCACATAGTTAGCAATACGGCTAACTATAGGAAGCCGGAGTTAACCGAACAAAAGGCCCGTGCGTTTGTGACGGCTAAGGTCGCGGCCGATCGGCGCTCCCCTACGAAGCGCTCGAACCTGCTGCCGGCTGTCCGCAATTGCTCGGGGCGGGCCTGCCGGCGAAAATCTCGCCGGCCCAGTCGACGACCGCAGGGATCCCGGCGACCGCATTGGTGAGGTGATCAAGCCCCGCCGCGTGCGAGAGCATCGTGGGCGTGCCGGCGGCGCAAGCCTGCCCGGCGAGGCGAGCGGCCGACTCGTACGGCATGAGTCCGTCGTTCGGACTCTGCCACATGTAGAAGGGTACCTTGGGGTCCGGAGCATTGACCGCGCTCTCGCGGTCGAGCACCTCGCGTACCTTCGGATCGTTGAGCAGCTCGTCCTTCGAGCGGTCCGTCACCTGCCGGAGATCGCCGGCGAAGGCGGGCGTGGCCAGCAGCGATTGCGTGCACGAGCTATCGATACCCCGGGCGACCTGCTTCCCGTAGTCGTTGAGCTTCGCGCGGACGTCCATCTCCGGGTATTCGCGCTCGAGTCCGGACGCCGCAATCAGCGCGAGCGCGGGCCCGAGACTCGGGGTGCCACGGAAGTGGAAATCGATCATCTCGCGGTAGTTCGCCGGGATCCCGCCGACGGCGATGCCCGCGAGATTGACGTCCGGGGCATATTCCGGCTGCTGGGAGCCGACAAAGTATGCGGGCCCACTGCCGCCGGAGTACCCGGCGACGACGGCTTTGCTCTTCTCGGTGTTGTAGCGCGCATCGGTTGCCGCGCGGATCGCATCGAGGGTGATGTGCCCGCCCTGGATATTCGCGCTGTACGCCGCGTTCGGCCCCTCGTGGTCCGGGAGCAGCACAGCCCAGCCGCGGGACAGGGCGAGGTTGGTAATCATCATCGACGCACCGACGATTTGCGCCTCGGGCTTGAGAGTCCGGAATGACGCCGAAGGCTGGCAGTTCGCATCGAGGGTGTTGGCGAAGTGGTCGTACGTGAAGATGGGCGCGTCGGGGCGCACCCCAGGCGGCCGAATGAGGGTCGCCGCGCCGGTCGTCGGCTCGTCGTGGCTGTTCGTCGACCGGAAGACGAGCTGATCGACCTGGGATCCAGGGAACTGGATCAGCCCGTCCTTGCGCGCATTGATCACGTCACCCGGTTCGCCGGTAGGCGCGGGGCGGAAGAACGGATCGGAGTATCCGGTGGCGGAGGCAGCGGCTGGGGCGAGGAGCGGGAGCATCAGCGCAGCGAGGGCGATGGCAGCTGTCTTGCGAACACGCACGAACGGATCTCCAATGAGGCGGTGGCAACCTGTCGCTTAGCGATGCTAGATGTTAACTATGAGACTGGTGTGATTTTTGTCGGAATGGCGCGAACTCTTCTGTCCCCCGCCGGCGAATCCCCTTCAGCAAGAGCCGGCCGAGGCTGGGATCCGCTTATCGCGCTGGGGCTACGGAGAGGACGCGCGTCGGGATACCGGCGAGTAAGTTAAAGGCCGCTCAGTGCGGCGTTGCTACCGCGCTGGATAGGTGACATTGCCGTCTTCCCTTATTAGCGCACCATCGCTGAGGCGCGCCTCGTCGACGTGCTGGCTGTCGAGGACATGGCGTACGTCGTCACCCCGGGCCAAAAGGTGGTCGGCGATGATCCGCCTATGGCACCGCCACCACACGGCCTCGGAGCACATCACCACCGTTCGGGAGCTACTCCCCTGCTCGCGCAGCTCCGCGAGCGCCGCCGCGAAGTCGGAAGACAGCGCGTGGTCGGCGTAGTTGTGGAAGCTACGGTTTTGCCACCACGCGTTGACGGCGAACGGCACGGTCCTGCTGACCGGGCGGCGCCCTGTGAGCGCTTCCGCGCGCCGGTAGCCGATTCCTGCCGCGTCTAGGGATGCGGAGAGCGCGTCCTGATCGAATTGCGGGTAGCGGCTCGACCCGGGGAGCCTGCGTACGTCGACTAGCTGCGCGATGCAGTTTTCGCGCAGGAGTCCGAGGAATTCGTCGATGCTGCGGGTCGAGTGACCAATGGTGAAGAAGGGCTCGGACATCGGGAATCAGTCGTCGAGGAGCCGGAGCGCGCCGCCCTTGTGCGCCGCGATGTGGTCGGTCTTGTCGCTGGCGATCTCGTACTGCGGGTCTTCGGCTGAGGCGCGACGCGTGTGCCCCTTGTAGTCGAAATCCGCGGTGTGGACCTTGGTGATCCTGCCCGAGACATGGCCCGCCTCGGAATTCCACGTGACGTGATCGCCGACCTCGAATTGTTGAGCCACCCCAGCCTCCTAGTGCGACTTGCGATTCGTACTCTTCCTCAGCCTATGCCCTCGGCGACTTCCGCATCCGGCCCTCGTCTCGGTAACGGATCGTCAGGGCGTCCCGATTTTCTTGTCGAGTGCAATTTTTCGAGGAGGAATCACGTTTGACGACTCGAGTCCGTTGATCGCCGCGGGCATCGTGATTGCCACGGTGGTATCGATGGGTGCCGCCGGCTCGATGATGACGGGCAACGTCCTTGCGGGTAAATGTGTGCCGCCGGCTCGGTGATGACGGGCAACGTCCTTGCGGGTAACCCGCCGTGGTGATGTAGGCGAATGTAGGGTTCGAGCACGATCAAAGGAAGGCAGCAAGTGTCGACTCCCACCGACCCCGACTCGTACATCGAAGCGGCGCCTGAGGTGCTTCGCCCCGCACTCGTCCAACTTCGAAGCGCCCGACGCGAGGCGCTTCCCGAAGCAAAGGAGATCTTCGCATACGGCATGCCCGGGTTCTCGGTTCACGGCAAGACCGTTGCGGGATACGCGGAGATCAGCAAGCAGGACGGCCTGTACGTTTTGGCCCCTGCGATCTCTGAAAATGCCGAGGCGATCAAGGCCGCCGGTTACCGTGCGAGCAAGACCGGCGTCACGTTCCAGCCGAGTAAGCCACTCCCCGATGATCTCGCGGCGAAACTCGCACGGTCCTCTCTCGAGCACGTCGACGACTGACGCACCGGCCGAATTCAACTCCATCAAGGCACGCCCCACGGTTTATGTGCACTCGGATCTAGAGCGGACACGCCTGCCTCGACATAGGGGCCGCGACGTGTGAACACGCGTACCTAACTACGGCGGAATCGCCGGAAGAACCCCTTCTTACCACTGGCTTCCATCGAATCGGAGTCATCGACGCGCGTTGCGGTCTGCCCTCCCGTTGCTGACTCGTCCCCCGCCACCGTATTCGGCGCAAACGCGTCTCCGTTCGCATAGAAGAGTGATGCCTCTGCATCCACGCCGGCGATGACCAAAACCTGATCGATGAGGATGTCCCCGTCGACCTCGAGCTCTTCGTCTTGGGATGTGAATACGAAACGGCCCTCCTCGGGCAGCGGCTCGCCGTCGTTCATGGTGATCTTGTCTTCTTCAACGCAGAGGTGCCTGCGCAATCGGCCATCCTCGAACACACAAAAGTCAGTGAAGCCCACCGAAGACACGCTCGTCGCTGCGATCACGGTGCCGGGCAGATCGAGGTGATCGCTTTCGACGACCTCCATCAACGGCTCCAGCGAGCCCGCGATTGCCGTATACGTCCCGGTACGCACCACGCACGCCTGCTCGGGTTCCGAAACCAGCAATGCATCTTCGGCCCCCATTGCGCGTCCAGTCGGCGCGATGCCCAGCACCCCGAGTTGTTCGTCGCCAAGCACCGAGTCGGCGACGATCGCCATCGTATTGAGCCCCACGGTTCCTCCTCTGTTCGCGACAATGTCGCACTCCGCCACTGTGATGTGACGGCGCCTCGAGGTGTTCCAGCTGTGGAGCAATACCCTCTAGAGGTTGTCGCCGTCGACGTAGAACCAGCGCCCGGATTCGCGGACGAATCGCGAACGTTCGTGGAGGATCCCGATGCCGCCGCCGTCCTCGATATAAGTAGCGCGAAACTCCACGATCCCGCGCGAATCGCTTGGTCCGCCGTCATGGGTGTCGACAATCTGGAGACCGCGCCACCGTGGGTTTTCACTCAGATCCAATGACGGCGGGCGCGTGGACGGATGCCAGGTGTGCAGCAACCATTGGGCGTCTGCGGAGCGGAATGCGTCGAACCGCGAGCGCATGAGGGTCTCGGCGGTGGCGGGCTCGTCGGGCCTCTTCTGTTCGTCGCTCATCGATGAGCGATCCTACCGTGGGTAAGTCGCGTGGGGTGGTGGGGTTTCGGGGCCGGGGTTCTGGCTGACGAAGGTGTGGCGATCCGCAGAGGTCGGGCAACCGCGTAGTGGTCAAGGAGTTACCGCCAAGTAGCTCACAGTAGAAGACACACCACGCGATGACCCATTCCCACTCTGGCGTAAAAGCCCAGCTCGATGCACTGCTGGCCGCTGATCCACAGGCGATGTTCGCCACGCTGGTGCGGGCCGGCATGCAGGCGTTGATCGAGGCCGAAGCCGCTGCGAAGAACAACGCTGACCACTATGAGCGCACCGAGGGCCGCACGACCCATCGCCACGGTCACCGCCCGAAGACGATCTCGACCCCGGTCGCAGACATCGAGACACGAATCCCGAAACTGCGAGCAGGGTCATATTTCCCGGCGTTGCTCGAGCATCGCCGGCGGATCGATCGGGCCCTGTACGCGGTGATCATGCAGGCCTACGTGCACACGGCGTCTCCACCCTGGCCGTGGACGACTCGGTCCGCGCGGACTAGCGTCGGAGGCGAAGACCGTCGGAGGCCGGGCGCGCGCCCGCAGCAGCGAGGAGGACCCATGAGCGACGATCCGGAGAAGGCCAGGGAACGCATCCTTGCCAGCCCCGCCCCGCGGGACATCGAATGGACCCACTTCATCACCATGTGGGAGAACTTCGCCGATCGCGTCCAGCAGGAGTCCGGCGACCGCCTGGCCGTCGACATGAACGGCCACCGGCAGGTCTTCCGCCGCCAGCACGAGGGCCTCGTGGGCATCGAGGACATCGAACACGCCCGCCACTTCTTCGCCGCGCACGAGACGACCGAGGGCTCCGGGCGCCTCTTCGTGACGCTGACCGACGAGGACGCACGGTTCTACGACTTCGACCTCAGCGCCCACTACGTGGAGGTCGACCAGCACGAGCACGAGAAGAACCCGGATGCGCGCGGCCACCACATGCGCACGGTGGGAAAGAAGACCGGCCGCGACGACGAGAACGACCTCAAGCGCTTCTTCGACGACCTCGTCGCGGATCTGAACAAGGACGCGGCCGGGCGCGACTTCGTTCTGCTGGGACACGGCACCGGCAAATCCAATGCAGCCCGGGCGTTCGCCGGGTACCTGGAGAAGGACACCCACCCGCGGCACGCGCACGTTATCGCGGTGGGCGACATCGACCTCAGCGCCGCGGGCGAGCCGGAGCTGGAGACGAAGGCCCAAGAGCTCGCGGGCCGCTGAGGCCGGCGCACAGAGGGGAGGGAGCAGCCATGCGCAAGCAGCCGTGGAGCGAGAAGCGCGAGCGACAGTACGAGCACATCCGCGACGGCTTGGAGCAGCGCGGCCGCTCCGAGGACACCGCCGAGGAGATCGCCGCGCGCACCGTGAACAAGGAGCGCGCTCACGCCGGTGAGGCGAAGGAGGCCTCCGCGACCTCGACGCAGGACATGTCCGCGTCCAAGCGCGGGGGCCAGCACTCGCACGAGGGGCCCCAGGGCCGGACGCGCGACCAGCTCTACGCGGATGCCAAGCGCCTCGGCATCGACGGCCGCTCGACGATGGACAAGGACGAGCTCAAGCGCGCCGTCCACCGCGCGGAGCGGCGGGACTGAGCAGGACGTAGACGGCGACGGACGGCGGCGCCGAGTCCGCGAACGCCGGGGCGCCGCGGGCGCTGCGCGCGTCGCACTCGCACCTGTTCCGGGGAGCGCGCCTGCGCTGGGCGGACGGCCTGGGCGACGCAGCGGACTCCCCCGCCGAGGTGGTGGTGGAGTTCTCCGATGGCGCCATCGCCCCGCCCTGCTGGGCGAGGACCTGACCGTGGGGGCCTATACGTCCGCGGCGGGCACGCGCCTGCCGGCCGCGCGGTGGGCAATCGCGGCGGCGCCGGCCGGTGCCAGCGGCGGCCCGAACGGCCCGGACGGCTTCCGGGTCACCGGGCGGCGCCTGCCCCCGCCACCACGAGGTCGATGAGGCGGCGGAGCACCACATCGACGTCCTCGCCGTCGATGCGCCCCTGCCGGGAGCGGTTGAGCTCGGCGAGCACCCCGGTGACGATGAGCCGGGCGCCGGTTGCCGCAGCCGCGCCTGGGGCGCCGGCCCGGCCGTCGCGCAGTCGCGCGGCGATCTGCTCCTCGAGCCCCTCGACGCGGGCGAGGACCCGCTGGCGGTGCGGCATATCCGCACCGAAGAGGATCTCGCGGGCGACCCACGTCGTGGGCTCGGGCCAGCGGCGCATCGCGGCGACGAACGGCGAGATAAGGGCCGCGATCTGGGCCGCGGTCTCCCCCGCCGCCGGCGCGGAGCGCGGCGGGGCCGTGTTCGCCTGCTCGTGGGCGCCCCATAGCGCCTCGGCGACCATCATGAGCAGCTCCGCCTTCGTGGCCGCGTACTGGAAGACGGTCCCCTGCGCCACATCCGCGGCGCGCGCGACCTCGGCTATCGAGGTCCGCTCGAACCCGCGCTCCTCGAACAGCGCGCGCGCCGCGGCGAGGATGCGGGCGCGCTTGTCCGCCTTCGCCCGCTCGCGCCTGCCCGGCGCCGCCGCTTGCCCGTGCCGCATCGCATCCTGAGTCCTCACACCACGATTGTAGTCGACTCATTTTTTGATTGTAGTCGACTCATTATTGAGTACAGTCAATTACGAGGCCGGATGACCGCCGTCCGGCACGCGTCGGGAAGGACGGACCATGGAGCACACGGCAGGCAACTACGAGGCATTCGCGCGCCCCCGCCCCGCGCGGCACGCCCAGGAGACGAAGGCCTACATCGTCGGCAGCGGGCTTGCCGGGCTCGCGGCGGCCGTCTTCCTCATCCGCGACGCCGGGGTCCCCGGCGCCAACGTGACGATCCTCGAGAAGGGCGAGATCGCCGGCGGTGCGCTCGACGGCCTCGAAGTCCCGGAGAAGGGCTTCGTCATTCGCGGCGGCCGGGAGCTGGAGAACCACATGGAGTGCCTGTGGGACATGATGCGTTCCATCCCCTCCCTGGAGCTCAAAGACGCCTCCGTGCTCGACGAGTTCTACTGGCTCAACAAGGACGACCCCAACTACTCGCTGCGCCGCGCCACCGTGCGCCGGGGCGAGGACGCCGGCCACGAGGGCCGCTTCGACCTGCCGAAGCGGGCGCAGAGGGACCTGTTGAAGATCTTCCTCGCTGAGCGCTCCGAGATGGAGGGCAAGCGCATCGACGAGGTGATGGGCCGCGAGTTCCTTGACTCGCCGTTCTGGATGTACTGGCGGACGATGTTCGCCTTCGAGGAGTGGCACTCGGCGCTCGAGTTCAAGCTCTACCTCCACCGCTTCATCCACCACATCGGCGGGCTTCCCGACTTCACGGCGCTCAAGTTCACGAAGTACAACCAGTACGAGTCCTTCGTCCTGCCGCTCATGTACTACCTCACCGAGCACGGCGTCGTCTTCCGCTCCGGCACCGAGGTCCTCGATGTGGACTTCGCCCACCGCAACGGCGAGATCCGCGCCACCGCGATCCGCTGCCGCCGCGACGGCGCCGAGGAGACCATCGAGCTCGGCGAGCACGACCTCGCGCTCATGACGATCGGCTCGCTCGTGGACAACTCCGATGACGGCGACCACCACACGCCCGCAGCCCTCAACGAGGGCCCGGCCCCGGCCTGGGACCTGTGGAAGCGCATCGCGAAGAAGGACCCGGCGTTCGGTCGCCCGGAGGTCTTCTGCTCCTCGATCGAGGAGACGAAGTGGGAATCGGCCACCGTCACGACGCTCGATGAGCGCATCCCCGCCTACATCGAGCGCATCGCGCAGCGCGATCCGTTCAGCGGCCGCGTGGTCACCGGCGGCATCGTCACCGCCGAGGACTCCTCCTGGCTGCTGAGCTGGACAGTCAATCGCCAGCCGCACTTCAAGAAGCAGCCGAAAGATCAGATCGTCGTCTGGGTCTACGGTCTGTTCGTCGACGTCGACGGCGACTACGTGAAGAAGCCCCTGGCGCAGTGCACCGGCGAGGAGATCACCCAGGAGTGGCTCTACCACCTGGGCGTGCCCGTCGAGGAGATCCCCGAGCTCTCGGCGACCGGCGCACGGTGCGTGCCGGTCATGATGCCCTACGTGACGAGCTTCTTCATGCCCCGCCGCGCGGGCGACCGGCCGCAGGTCGTGCCGGAGGGGGCGGCGAACTTCGCGTTCCTCGGGCAGTTCGCGGAGACCGGCCGCGACACGATCTTCACGACCGAGTACTCGGTGCGCACCGGAATGGAGGCCGTCTACGAACTCCTCGACGTGGAGCGCGGCGTGCCGGAGACCTGGGGCTCCACGTACGATGTGCGGGACCTGCTCGAGGCCTCGGTGCGCATGCGCGACGGCAAGAAGGTGGAGATGCCCGGCCCGGCCGCGCTGCGCGGCTACCTGCGCGGCAGGCTCGAGCACGGGGAGATCGGCCAGCTTCTCGAGGAGCACGGCCTCATCTGAGCCCCGTCCACCGCGGGTGCGCCTCGGGCCCGGTCCCGAGGCGCGCCTAGGCTGGTCCCA
>NZ_DAINST010000007.1:46151-46546 GCF_036741115.1 Dietzia sp. | reverse complement strand
CATGTCGCCCACCGCTCCCTTCGGCTCCGAATCCCGCCTGCCCGCCGCCTGGCGGCCCTGACGCCGGCCCTCGCCGCTGGCCGGTGCGCGGCCCACGCTGGCCCAGCTCGCCGCGGCCGCGGACGGCCCGGGTCGCGACAACGTGCCGTCGCTGCCCGGCGATGCCGAGTCTGCGGGCGTGCGCCTGCTCATCGTGGGCATCAACCCGAGCCCATGGACGACCGCGGTCAACGCCCCCTTCGCGCGCCCGGGCAACCGCTTCTCGCCCTCGCTCGCCGCGGCCGGCATCCTCCCCGCACCGTCGATGCCTCGCGGGGGCTGAGCCCGGACGACGAGCGCTTGCTGGCCGAGCGCGGGATCGGGATCGCCAACCTCGTGGGAAGGACCACGGCGCG
>NZ_DAINST010000007.1:25627-46141 GCF_036741115.1 Dietzia sp. | reverse complement strand
ACGGCGCGCGCCGCCCAGCTGACCCGCGCGTAGCTGCGCGCGGGCGGGCGGCACCTGATCCGGCGCGCCGCGGTTCTGCGGCCCTGCGCCGTCGCGGTGGTGGACATCACCGCATTCCGTCAGGCCTTCGACCGTCCCGGTGCGGTGCTCGGGGTGCAGCCGGTGGCCGATGAGTCCGGGGCGTCGTGGGTGCCCGGGTGGCCGGACGGGGTGGCCCTGTGGGCGCTGCCCAACCCCAACGGGCTCAACGCCCATGAGACCGCCGCGACGCTGGCGCAGAAGTGGCGGGAGGCGTGGGCGGCCACCGGCGCCCCGCCCGCCTCCCTGCGGGGCTGAGCCGCCGCGCTCAGGCCGGCGGAGCCTCGGGCGCGGAGGCCTGCTCGGCGCGCGCCGCTATGCCGAGCGCCCGGCCCGGGCCTTGCGGATCCGCGCAGCCGGCCAGCCTGCGGTCGAGCGGATCGGGCCACCAGCGCTCGAGCCCACGGTGAAGCGCCGCGGGCGCTCGAGCAGGGCCGCTCCCTACTGGAGCTCGCGCTGCCCGGCGAGCGTGTCTAAGAGCGCCCGCAGGCGCCGCTGGATCTGGACGCTGCCGGTGCCGTACTGGCGGAACTCGTCGGTGGACGCGGCCACGTAGTCGGCCCAGCTGCGCCTCTAGTCGCGCAGCACCGACGCGCCGGGGTGGGCAGCCACGAGCGCCTCGCGCTTCGCGATGTCCGGGGCGAGTTCGGCTAGGATGTCCTCGATCTCGTCGAGCGCCTGGACGGCGCGGCTGGGATCGTTTACCGCGGGCGAGAGCGCCTTGAGCGCGATGTCGACCATGGCGCGGATCGCGCCGAAGGGCCCGCTGGCGAGCGGGAGCACGCCGCCGAACGCCAGCGCCGATTCGAGCGCGCGGCACTGGGCCCGGCCCACCGGCGCCGAGGTCCGGAAGAGGATCCCGCCGCTCGGCACTGGGGTGCCCAGGTTGGGCACGAGCTCGATGCGCATGCCCCACGCGTCCTCGCAGTCGAGCAGGCGCGGGATGTTGACGGCGAGCACGACGTCCCCCCGCGGGGCGCGGAGGCGCCGGTGCACCGGGCGGCCGCCGGCGGCGGTGCCCGTGGCGAGCTCCGCGGCGCGGGTGTAGAGGCGGGCCGGGTCGTAGCGGGTGGAACCGCGGCCCTCGGCGGCGAAGTGGCGCAGCAGCGCGCCGGGGTTGAGCAGCCGGCACACGCGCACGGCGACCGCGATGAACATGACGCCGCAGACCCCGGTGATGGCCACCGCCACGACGGTCATGGCCAAGGGGCGGTAGGCGTCCCCGCCCACCGCGATCGAGAGCGCGATGAGGAGCGCATCGGCGAACGTGCCCACGAAGCAGCCCAGCCCCCACTGGATGACGCGATAAGCCTGGAAGACCGGCGAGATGCGCACGCACGGGGCGCTGACGCCCAGGCTCATGGCGGCCGTCAGCGCACTGAAGACGAGGTCGGCCAAGGTGACCATGGCCCGGAGATGGTGCCCAGCAGCGAGCCCACGCCCCACGCGTCGACCTGTGGGTAGTGCAGCGGCGGCGCGAGCACGCGGTCGAGGGCAGGCAGCACGGCGCCGAGGGCGAGGGCGAGCAGGAAGAGGCGCAGGGGAAGCCCCACATCGTGGACACGCGGACGTGGCGGCACATGGCCGCCCATTCGCGGCGGTCGGCGGCGGTCTCCCGGCGGGCCGGGCCCGCCGGGAGACCGCCGTCCCTCAGCACTGCACCCACACGGACCTCATCGCGACCGGGCCGCCCGGCGGCGCGCCTGCCGCACCCGTGGCGCGGCAGGTCGAGCCTACCGAGCGCGGCCCACCGCCACCACAGAGCGGGCGGGACTCAGCCCAGCGGGTCGTCGTAGAAGCCGCCGCCCGCGCCGGCGCCCATGCGGCCGCGGTCGATGTAGTGCTCCTTGAGCCAGGCCGCGAGGCGCTGGCTGTGCTCATCGCCGCTCGACAGGATGTTGTAGGCGGTGCCGAGGCCCACGACGTCGTAGATCTGGAACGGTCCCATGGGCGCGCCCGTGGCGATCCGCCAGACGTTGTCGACGTCCTCAGGCTGTGCGTAGCCGCCCGCCGCCAGGTCGAGGGCCGCATTGAGGAAGGGCACGAGCAGCGAGTTGAGCACGTAGCCGGGGCGCTCCTTGAGCACGGGGATGGGCACCATGCCGATGGCGCGGGCGAACTCCACGACCGTGTCGAAGACCGCGGGGCTCGTCTCCGCCGTGCCCATGACCTCGGCGGTGTTGAACTTCCAGATCTGGTTGGCGAAGTGCAGGGCGAGGAAGCGGTCGGGCCGCCCCGTGAAGTCCTTCATGTCGCTGGGCAGCAGGGTCGAGGAGTTCGTCGCGAAGATCGTGTGCTCGGGGGCGAGCGCCGCGAGCTTCTCGTAGGTCTCGCGCTTGATGTCGAGGCGCTCCGGGACGGCCTCGATGATGAGATCGGCATTCCGCGCGGCCTGCGCGAGGTCCGTCGTCATCGCAAGGCGCTCGAGCGCTGCCTGCGTGCTGGCCTCGGTGGCGCCCTCGACCTCGGCCCGGTAGGCGGTGACGAGCGCGCCCAGCCGCTTGCGGCCGGCGCTCAGGGCCTCGTCGCCGATGTCGTAGACGGTGACGTCGAAGCCCGAGTAGACGGTCTGGTAGGCGATCTGGGCGCCGAGCACTCCGGCGCCCAGCACGGTGACACGGGCGATGTCGCTCATGGTGTTCCTCCTCGATGGGCCGCCGGGGCGGCAGCCGCGCAACCTGCGCGCCTATTTTTGAGCGTACTCATTTTTCCGCGCTCGGCAAGGGCGCGGCCCGTCGCCCGCTCCCGTCGCGTCCGGGGCTACTTCCGCAGCGCGCGGCGCACGAGCGCGGCGGCGAAACGCGCCCGGTAGGCGGGGGCGACCAGCCCGGCCAGCGCCTCGGGCTCGGCTGGCAGCCCCGCCCGGCGCGCGCCTTCGAGCGCCTTGGCATCGAAGTCCGGCGGGAAGGGACCAGATCCCCTGCACCTCGCGCAGGAAGATCTGCGCCCCGGCGGGCCCGATGCCGGGAAAGGCGCGCAGCAGGCGGCTCAGGGCCGCGGGCTCCGCGTGCCCCGCTGCGCGCAGCCCGCGAAGGTCACCGCCGTAGTCGGTCAAGTCTCTGGATGTGGTGTAGCGATCCCTCGTTGATAAGAGGGTCAGGCGGTCAGTGAGGGCAGGTCATGATCGGCCACCTCGCTTCCGAGATCGGTGACGATGCTGAGGCGGCAGGGGGCAAGAACGTCGAGGCCGAGGTAGCGGCGCCCTTCGGCCCATTCATCGGTCTGTTCGGCCAGGACCGCGCTGTCGAGGCGGATGATCGCCTCGCGGGTGCGGAAGATGCCAACGGAGTCGGTGCGGCGGCGGATCTCCTTGTTCAGCCGCTCGATCGGGTTGTTCGACCAGATCTGAACCCACACGTCCTTGGGGAACGCAGTAAACGCAAGGAGATCGGCGCGGGCGATATCGAGATGCTCGGCCACGCCCGGGAGCTTCTCGCTGACGTAGTCCAACAATCTCTCGAACTGCGCGTTCACGGCCGCGGCGTCGTGTTGGTCATTTACGCTGTGCAGCATCGCCTTGACCGCCGGCCATATGCCCTTGGGGCAGATGCTCATAAGGTTCGTCGCGTAGTGAGTGCGGCATCGTTGCCAGGTCGCGCGGGGCAGGTGCGCGGCGATCGCGTCGACGAGTCCAGCATGGACATCGTAGGTCACCAGGCGCACTCCGCCCAGGCCGCGGGCGACGAGGTCGGCGAAGAAGCTGTTCCACGCCGGGCCGGCGATCACGAGCGACGCGCAAGACGTCCTAGCGGAACTCTTTCGGGTAGGGCTTGGGCATGGGGCACATCCTTCCCTGCAACGCGATTCAGCGCCACAGATGAGATGTCTCTTCCTCACGCAGCAGTCCCGTTCCATACACCCAGTGTGACGGTCCCCTCTGACAATTTTCGTGGGACAAGGTCTTGGTGACCGGTGAAGCTTGTCGGTTCGCAGCCCCAAGACCGACGTGCCATCAGGCCCCGCTGGCCGGGCTCTTCCCTCACGGCCCCAGACGGTTCAGCGCCACTCCACTGTCACACTGGCGGGATCGAAACCCCGCCGCCCTCTTGGCTGCGCGTGCAGGGTCACAGTGGCGAGCGTGTCGATGACCTGCCGCTGGACCTCGAGAGGTGCTTCGCGGAATGCCGTCGCCGGGTCCTCGGTTCCCAAGATGGGGGCAAGCGCCCCGGCTCGACCTCGCAGAAGACGCTCGGTCTCAAGCTCCGCGATGCGAGCCTCCACCGCTTCGCGGATGCGCTTGAGGTCGCGGCCCTCGATGACCTCGGCGTCGTAGTCACGCTGTGCCCGAAGGATACGACCGCGCTGCTCGGCGATGGCGGCGCTGATCCCTGATGTTCCAGTGATTTCGCCCGCCGTCTTGTACTTGGCCAGGGCGTCCGGCTGACTGAGCCGAGCAGCGACGACCTCGGTGACGAACTCGTCGATGTGAGAACCGGTGCGCATCACGTGCCCAGCACACCGGTATCCGCGTGGTGCTCCTGTCACCTTGCCGCCACACACAGCACAGCGGTACAGACCCGAGCCCAGGTGCTTACGCTTGGTCGAGCCCGAAGTGTTCGTGACCCGCTCGGTGTTGTTGAGAATGTCTTGAGCGCGCCACCAGGTCTCGTCGTCGACGATGGCTTCCCACTGCCCACGGATGGGCTCGCCTGCGCCGTCACGAAGGATCTGCGCACGCCAGGAGCGCCGTCGGCCACCATCTGCCTGTGCAGTCTTCGGCGTGTAGGTGGACATCCGCGCGTACCGAGGGTTCCGAAGGATGCCCAGCACGGTCGAGGGGCTCCACGGGCAGTCAGGTTCGATGGGGCGGGGCTCCTTGCCCTCGGCGAGCCTTCGCTCGGCCCGCTCGGAGGACACCACATGGGAGCGCTTGGGCCGGGGCGAGATCCCTTTGATCTCCTGCGTGCCGCTGAGCGCCCGCGCAAGTGAGCGCAGGGACTCCGGGTGGGCGGGCCGCGTGAACAGGGCGTAGATCGCTCGGACAGCCTCCGCCTCGTCGGGAATCACGTCACCGTTGGTCGCATAGCCGAGCGGCCTCATGCCTTTCGGGGCGCGCCCTTGCTTGGCGCGTTGCAGTTGAGCCGCTGATTGGCGGGCACCCTTGCGCTCCATCTCCGCTCGAGCGACGGCGGCCTTGATGCGGGCGTACATGCGCCCACCGTCGGTGGAGAGGTCGGCGCCGCCGTTGGCAGTGACAAGGGCAAGGCCCTTGAGTTCAGCCGCGTCGATCCAGTCCTCGAGCTGGCGAGGCTGACGGGTGAGCCTGTCGAGGTCGTAGCAGATGATCGCCGTGAATCGGCCAGCCTTGTAGTCGGCCACCATGCGGTCGTAGTCGGGCCGCGACTTCGTCCTGTCGGTGGCGCTCTTTGACTGGTCGACGTAAGTCTCAACGACTTCCCACTCGCGGTACGTAGCCAAGGCCTCACACTGTTCGCGTTGACGGTCGATGGCGAGACCGTCCATCTCACGGTCCTGGCTGATGCGCAGGTAGATGGCGGCCTTCCGGCTCCCTCCAACGCCTTCCGCAACCATGGGCTCACCTTAGCGCAGATGTAAGATGCGTTCAGAACCAACAGTCCGATACTCTTACCTCTCAGCTTTTGTCAGTGGGGGGTCCTAGCCTGAGTAGACGAGGACGAGCATCGCTCACCTCTCACGAAAAAAGCAGCGGAGACAGGCGGAACCATGACCCTCTTTGAGTCGAAGGCAGCACCAACCGACGACAAGCTGCGCGGCGGATACTACACGCCCGCGCCTCTGGCAGAGTTCGTAGCGAAATGGGTCGCTAAGGCGGGACCTCGCCTGCTGGAACCGTCATGCGGCGACGGCAACATCCTCGAGCCGCTGTCCCGATTGTCTTCCGCCGCGCAAGGTATCGAGCTCTTCCCCGAGGAAGCCGCCGTTGCAGTGTCGCGCACCGGGGCAGATATCGAGATCGGCGACTTCTTCAACTGGTTCACGCCCTCGCGACACGGCCAGTACGACGGCGTGGCCGGAAACCCGCCCTACATCCGGTTCGGGAACTGGACAGAGCCGGAGCGATCGAGTGCGTTGGACCTGATGCGTTCGGCTGGGATGCGACCCAGCAAGCTCACGAACGCTTGGGTCCCATTCGTCGTTTCTTCAGTGCTGGCATGTCGTGCAGGAGGACGCGTCGGCCTGGTTCTGCCTGCCGAGCTGATGCAGGTCGGATATGCGGCGCAGTTGCGACAGTTCCTCATCGACCACTGCGTGGAGATCAGCGTGGTCGCATTCAAGCGGCTGGTGTTCCCGGGCATCCTGCAGGAGGTGGTGCTCCTGCTGGCTACCGTCGGCGAGGGACCCGCGAACATGCAGGTCATTGAGGTCGATGATGCGGACGCACTGGCAGGACTCGAGATCGGCACCGCAGAGGTTCGCGCGCCGTTGCACGAGCGCGAGAAGTGGACGAAGTACCACCTCTCCCCCGCACAGATCGAGGAGATCCGTGCACTGCGCCAGGACGAGCGCCTGTCACCGATGGAGCACTTCGCGTCCGTGGATGTCGGTGTCGTCACCGGCCGCAACTCCTTCTTCGTGATGTCTTCAACTGAGGCCGACGACAACCGGGTCAGCGATCTGACCATCCCGCTCGTATCCCGCTCAGCCCAGCTCGACGGAATCATCTACACCGAGCGCGATCATGCTGCTTCCACCTTTCGCACTGAGCTGCTCGATGCCCGTGGGGTCAGCATTCACCAGCACAAGGGGCTGCGGCAGTACGTGCGCCTAGGTGAGGTCGAGGGGGTGCATGAGGGCTACAAGTGCCGCATCCGCAATGACTGGTGGGTGGTCCCCTCCATCTGGCAGGCGGACGCCTTCATGCTGCGACAGATCCACACCCACCCCCGTGTCATCGCCAACGCCACGGACGCGACGAGCACAGACACCGTTCACCGCATGCGTGTGGTCGAAGGTGTCGATGCAAAGAAGCTGGCGACAGCCTTCTTCAACTCGGTCACCTTCGCACTCAGCGAGATCGTCGGTCGCAGCTACGGTGGCGGCATCCTCGAGCTCGAGCCCAGCGAGGCTGAGGAACTGCGCCTCCCGGACCCCTCCCTGGTCTCCGATGAGCTGGTCGAGCAGGTCGACCGGCTGGTGCGAAGCAAGAAGATCGACAAGGCTCTCGATCTGGTCGATCAGGCGCTGCTGTTGGACGGTTTGGGCTTCACCACCGACGAGGTCACACTGGCCCGGTCGGTCTGGACGACCCTGAGGGATCGACGTAACGGCCGGGCCAAGAAGAAGCTGGACTGATCAGGCGATCTCGAGCCAGAACTCACCGGCATCGTCGCGATCGATGGTCAGCGTCATGCCGGTGATGTCCACCTGCTTCAGGACCTCCGCGAGCGGCGCGGTGTGCAGCTGCGTCGTCGGGAGGTTCCGCCTACCCTGCTGACGACGAGGGTCATGGGAAACGCGGAAGTCCGTGACGCCGTGGTAGGTCCCGTTGATCGTCACGTGGATCGACGCTGTTGCTTCTTCGATGGACTCGTTGGTCCGGGTCACCGTGGGGTGCCAGTCGAGCGAGTTAAACATGTCGTCACGGAAGTAGGTCGAGGCGTTAATCTCGCCCCGGCGCAGGCCCTGCCCCAGGGGGATCGCGCCTCGAGCCGTGCCTTGATTCTTCCGATCAGCGTCTGAGGAAGACAGCTTCTTTCCCCAGCGCTCTTCGATCACGCCGGTCGGCACAGGGGCCTGCCCTGTAGGCGGCTGGCCGGACGGAGTGCTGGACGGAGCGGCGTTCTGTGGCGTGTGGCGACTCTTCAGGAGCGGTGTGGTGACCAGGGTCGACAGCGACGGTCGACGGGGTGCCCGTGTTCCCATGCCACGCCCCGAGGAGATGGCCGAACGAGAGACCCGCGGCGGTGGCGTGACGTCGATGACCTGGTCCTGGATCAATAAGTCCAGATCGGTGTCGACAGCCACCTCGTAGAGACCGGCTGGCGACGTTGTGAACCACTGGTCAATCGAGTCAGCGATCTTCTTCAGGACGTCCTGAGGGTCTCGTCGCGCCGTGTCGAGGATCAAACCGGCCTCGACGTGCAGAGACGCCACGCCCGCGCCAGTCAGATTGGCTGAACCGACATAGGCAGTCTCCGTGCCATCGGCACGTTCGATGTGAAAGACCTTGGGGTGGAAGTACCCCCTCTGGTAGCTCACGATGCCGATCTTGCTGCCGGCGCGAGGGGCACCGACGACTGCCAGCAGATCAGCAAGAGCGGCGCGCGGGGTGCTTCCGTCGTTGGAGCCGATCAGGAAACGCGTGTGACCATCGGACTGGCGAAGATCCTGCAACGCGCCCTCAAAGTAGCCGAGAGCATCAGAGCCGAAAAAGCCTGTCTGGACTCGCAGAGCTTTGATCGAGGCAGGGGCAATGAGCTCAGCCCCGAGCCAAGTACCCAGGGCGTCATTCGGATCGCGTGAGCCCGAATCGACGTACTGGACCATGACTATTTCTTACCCGACCCAGACGACAGACCTGTCCTGAACTCCACGACATCGCCGTCGGACATCACGTAGTCCTTGCCCTCCATGCGGACCTTGCCGGCCGCCTTCGCCGCCGCCATCGAGCCCGCTTCGTCGAGGTCGGTGAACGAGACGATCTCGGCCTTGATGAAGCCCTTCTCGAAGTCCGTGTGGATGACGCCCGCGGCCTTGGGAGCGGTATCGCCCTTGTGGATCGTCCAGGCCCGGGATTCCTTGGGGCCCGCCGTCAGATAGGTCTGCAAACCCAGGGTGTTGAATCCCGCGCGGGCCAGGGCCTTGAGTCCCGGCTCTTCCTGGCCGATGGACTCGAGGAGCTCAAGCGCCTCTTCGTCGTCGAGCTCGAGCAGCTCGGCCTCGACCTTGGCGTCGAGGAATACGCAGTCGGCGGGCGCCACCGCGGCGCGGAGCTCGTCCTGCTTCTCCTTCGAGCCGAGCACGGACTCGTCGGCGTTGAAGACGTAGAGGAACGGCTTGGCCGTCATCAGGTGGAGCTCGCGGAGGAGCGAACGGTCGATCTCGTCCTGCGCCTTGAACAGCGTCCGGCCGTCCTCGAGCACGGCGAGCGCCTTCTTCGCCTCCTCGAGCTGCGCGACGAGCTCCTTGTTCTTCCGCGAATCCTTCTCGAGGCGCGGGATCGCCTTCTCGATGGTCTCCATGTCGGCGAGGATGAGCTCGGTGGCGATGACCTCGATATCGGACATCGGGTCCACGCGGCCGTCGACGTGGATCACGTCGTCGTCCTCGAACACGCGCACCACCTGGCAGATGGCATCGGACTCGCGAATGTTGGAGAGGAATTTGTTGCCCATCCCCTCGCCCTGCGATGCGCCCTTGACGATGCCTGCGATGTCCACAAAAGACACGGTCGCCGGAAGGATGCGCTCCGAGGAGAAGATCTCGGCGAGGCGCGTCAGGCGCTCGTCCGGGAGATCGACCACACCGACGTTCGGCTCGATCGTCGCGAACGGATAATTCGCCGCGAGGACATCGTTGTGGGTCAGGGCATTGAACAGGGTGGACTTGCCCACGTTGGGCAGGCCGACGATTCCGAGGGTAAGGCTCACGGTACCCCAGTGTACGGGTCGGCCCACGCTTGGCAGAGCGGCCCCGGGGCGCGGATGTCACCGGCGCGGACACCCGGGCGAATCGGGTCGACCGGAGGCCCGGAATTGTCGGCGATCCATGAGAGTATCGATGCCATGGACGACGCCGAGAAGACGCCGCGAGAAAACAAGCCGCCGCAGGACTTCGACCCCGAACACCCCGAGCGGTTTGAGGAGGACAAGCCTCTGGACCGCGGTGTCATCATCGGCATGGGCGGGCGCTGGCTCTCCGATTGGGCGCTGCGCCTGGCGATCATCGCGATCGCCGCGTTCCTCCTCTGGAAGGGCCTCGGCTTCCTGTGGGTCGGGATCCTGCCGGTCCTCCTCGCGTTGATTCTCGCGACGGTCCTGTGGCCGCCGGTTCGGATGATGATCAAGTGGAAGTTCCCCGCAGCGCTCGCCGCGCTGCTCTCCATCGTCGTCGGGCTCGGCCTCATCGCGGGGATCATTGCGCTCATCACTCCGTCGATCGTCAAGCAGTTCCCGCAGCTCGTGGACTCGGCGTCGATCGGTATCCGTCAGCTCCAGGACTGGGTACAGGGTCCTCCGATCAACCTGCAGGACGAGCAGATGAACGCCGCGGTGGACAAAGCCGTCGCGTTCATGCAGCAGCGCGGCGAGGAAATCGCCACCAGCGTGTTCTCCGGCGTCAGCACGGTGGGCTCGTTCGTCGTCACCTTGGTCATGGTCGTCGTGCTCACGTTCTTCTTCATCAAGGACGGGCCGCGCTTCCTCCCGTGGCTGCGCGGGGTCACGGGCCGGCGCACCGGCCGCCACCTCACCGAGGTGCTCACCCGCTCCTGGGTCACGCTCGGCGGGTTCATTCGCACGCAGGCGCTCGTCTCGTTGGTCGACGCCGTGTTCATCGGCCTCGGTCTTGTGATCCTCGGGGTGCCCCTCGCTTGGGCCCTCGCCATCATCACGTTCCTCGGCGGGTTCATCCCCATCGTCGGCGCGTTCACCGCCGGCGCGCTCGCGGTGCTCATCGCGTTCGTGTCCAACGGGCTCACCACCGCGATCATCGTGCTGATCATCATCATCGCGGTGCAGCAGCTCGAGGGGAACGTGCTCCAGCCGGTGCTGCAGTCCCGGTCGATGAATCTCCACCCGGTCGTCATCCTCCTCTCGGTCGCTGCGGGCGGCACCCTCTTCGGCATCCTCGGCGCCTTCCTCGCGGTTCCGGTGGCCGCCGTTGTGGCAGTGGTACTGCGCTACGTCTCCGAGCAAGTCGACCTCCTTTCCGGAGACGTGGCGGCGAACGACGTCAACGTCGCAACGGAAGAAGGCCGGCTCACCGCTTGGCTCGCCGAGGTCGCGTCCGTGCGTTTCAGGGGCCGTTCGGGGATGACGCCGCAGGACCGCAATTCCCGCGACTCCCACACTGGCGAGGTGCAGGAGAAGGAGGTTCGCGCCCTCAAGGACATCGAACCGCCCGGGGAGGTCGACACCAGGAGTGATTTCGGCATCTCCTCCGAGGCCAAGGCCGCGGCGGCCGAGAAGGCGGACCGAGTAGTGGATTCCCTGCCCGCCGGCGAGGCCGCGGATAGCGAGAAGGAGAAGGACGGCGGCGAAGGGAACTCGGAAGCGGGTTCGGGTATCGCCGGAAAGTTGGGTGCCATCGGAAGGGCGTTCCGAAAGGATCGCTAGGCGGAAAGTAGGGTGTGGTCCTGTGAAACGTGCAGTAGCTCCCAGGCGATTCGCGGCCGGGGATAGATCGGTCCTGTCCAGCGTACCCGGCATTCCCGGGTGGGCTGCCCTTCTGCTGCTCGTGGTGTTCTTCGCCATCGCGTGGGCGATCGAATGGGGCAAGGAGTTCCTCGGCCGCCCCTTCACCATCCTTTTCTTCCTCGGCGCCGTCCTCGCAGTGCTCCTCGTGCGCCGCTCGGCGGTGTTCTGGGCGGCCGTGCAGCCGCCACTCGTCGCGGTCGTCGGGGTCCTGGCCTTCCAGTACTTCACCGCCGGCGGCTTTTCAGCGGAGTTTGGCCGGACCGAGGTCCTCACCATCCTCGTGCCGCTGGCAAAGCGCTTCCCGTTGATCATCGTGACGACAATCGTCGTCATCGCCATCGCGCTCGTCCGCGCCTACGTCCTCGAGCCCGACCGCAGGCCGAAGAACCAGAAGCGGGGCGCTCGCGGGGTGGCTCCGGCCGCCGCGCGCGGCAAGCGGGGTGATGGGCGCGGAGAGGCTCGCGACGTCGGACGGGGCGAAAACCGCCGCGGGTCTCGAAACCAGGACCGCAATGCAGGGCGGTCCGCCGACCGCGCCGCGGGTTCCGACAGCGGTGCGTCTCAGGACTCTCGCGCTGCGGCGCCCCGGGACCTCTCCCCCCGACGCGAGGCGAACGCTGCTCAGGCGCCGAAGGAAGAGCCTGTCGAGATCCTCGGCTCCAACGGCGAACCGGAGACCACCAGGTTCGCCGCAGGCCGTGGCGCCTCGCCGAGTCCCTCCGCGCCGGAATCCGCGGCAGAAGCGGATTCGGGAGCGGCGTCGTCCGGCCGCGAGGCGAACGATTCCCACCGCGCCGTGAGTGCCGCCGAGGCCGCGCGTCGCGCCAAGGGATCGCGGCACGCTGCGGGCCGCAGGCGCCGCTCCGGCGGCGGCCTCTTCGGCCGCGGCAAGGGCGAGTAGCCCGCGAATTCCGAAGGCTGGCGTCCGGCGGCGAACGCCGGTGCTCTCACGCCGCCTCGGTCGCCAGCTCGAACATCCCGGCCACCTGTGCCCGGCCGCTCGTGGACGCCTCGGCCGCGCGGTCGACACCGGTGACCGGCCGGCGCTGACATCCGGCCGATGAGGCCCGCGGATCCGAAGTAGCGGGACCGGCTGCAGTCTCTTCGCCCCTACAATCGATACCGCGTGCGCCGAGAGAATCGCGGCGCTTGCCGTCACAAGCGGAGGAGCCCACACATGCAGGATTCGGCACAAGACCCGACACAACCTTCGAGGTTCGTGCTCGCGCGCGCCTCGCTCGGGCTCGCCTCCGTCGCCGTGTCCACGGCGCTGTCGATGCCGCGCCGCGTCGTCGAATCCGCGGTGCGCCTGCCGGCCGGCATCGTCGGCGCCGGGGCGCGCACATACCTGCACGTCATTCACACGGTCAACGAGCTGGCCGTGCAGGGCGATGCCGTGATCGGCGCGATTCTCCCGCCGAAGGAAGAGAACCCGGAGTGGGCGACGTTCGACGAGGACGTCGAGCTCGCCGAGGAACTCCGCGATGCCGACTCCGATGACGGGATCGACGGCTTCGACGCTGCGGAAACCGAGGCAGATGTCTAACAAGAGCACGGCGGAAGAACCGTTCCCCGTAAGGGTCATTTCCCAACACATCTCCAACTACATCGCGCGCCTCGGCGAGGTGTGGATCGAAGGGCAGATCGCGCAGCTCAACGTGCGCCCCGGCGCGAAGATGGCGTTTATCGTGCTGCGCGACACCTCGGTGGACAACTCGCTGCAGGTCACCTGTTTCGCCGGGCTCCTGCGCATGAGCGAGGTGGCCGTCGAGGTCGGCGCGCGGGTGATCGTCCACGGGAAATTCGACTACTGGCAGGGCCGTGGCTCGCTGAGTCTCCGGATCGACGAGATCCGTCCCGTCGGCGTGGGCGAGCTCCTCGCGCGGCTCGAACGGCTGAAGAAGGCGCTCGCCGCCGAGGGCCTGTTCGCCCCCGAGCGCAAGCGGCCACTCCCCTTCCTGCCCGGCTGCATCGGGCTGATCACCGGCAGGGCGAGCGCCGCGGAAAAGGACGTCGTCGAGGTGTCCCGCGACCGCTGGCCCGATGTCGTCTTCGAGATCCGCAACACCGCAGTGCAAGGTGTCTCGGCGGTTCCACAGGTCGTCGCGGCGCTCGAGGAGCTCGACCGGGATCCGCGCGTCGAGGTGATCATCGTCGCGCGCGGCGGCGGCTCCGTCGAGGACCTGCTGCCGTTCTCCGACGAAACGCTGGTGCGCGCGATTTCCGCGTGCAGAACGCCGGTGGTGAGCGCCATCGGCCACGAGCCGGATACGCCTTTGTCCGATCTGGTCGCAGACCTGCGGGCAGCGACGCCGACGGACGCCGCCAAGCGCGTGGTCCCCGACGTGATCGCCGAGCGCGCCCGCCTCGCCGAGCTCCGTGAGCGTTCCGCCGCGGCCCTGCGGAACTGGGTCGAGCGCGAGCGCCGCGGCCTCGAATCGGTGACGAGCCGGCCGGTCCTCTCCCAGCCGCACCGGCTGTGGCAGGACTACGCCGAAGCAATCGCCGAGGGACGTCGGCGCATGCGCCGCGAGGTCACCGACTTCGTCGCCTCGCAATCCTCGTCCCTCGAGCATCTCTCGGCCCGCCTCACCACGCTGGGACCGGCGGCGACCCTGGCCCGCGGGTATGCCGTGGTGCAGCGGGTCGCCGGGCCGGGCGACGCCGATGTGGTGTCGTCGATCCACGACACCCCGCCGGGCTCGCAGCTGCGGATCCGGGTAACGGACGGCTCGATCAACGCGGCGGTGCTCGGGGTCAAGGCGTCGGCGACGGCCTCGGCGACTGAGGCAGCGCCAGCGATCGCAGCAGAAGAATCATCGGCTGAGGGCGCGACGGCCACGAACACCGCGTCGGCGGCGGAGAGCGGAACGGAGAAGGAATGAGCGAGCAGCAGAATCGAGACCTAGCCAACGGTGGCGCCTCGGACGAGGAGACCCCGGTCGCCGAGATGGGCTTCGAAGCCGCCCGGGACGAGCTGATCCAGGTGGTACGGATGCTCGAATCTGGCGGTCAGGACCTCGACACGTCGCTGACCATGTGGGAGCGCGGCGAGGAGCTCGCGGCGCGGTGCGAAGAGCACCTCGACGGCGCGCGGAAGCGGATCGACAAGGTCCTCGCCCAGCGCGATGGCGGGGAGGACTCCGAGTAGCTCCGGAAGCTGCCGCCTGCTTTACAGATCTCCGGGCTCCAACACAATCTCCGCGCGAAACTAGACAAGTTGGATTGTGCTGGAGCCCGGGAATCCGCCGGACACGGCGGCGACGCGGGCGCCCCCTCAGGACTTAGGCAGCGGCGCCGCGTTCTCCACGGCCGTGGCCATCGTCTCGAAATCCCCTCGCTCGGCGCCGCCGGTCAGCCCGATCCGCACGTCGCCGAGATCGGTGACCCAGATATCGCGGATGTCGTCATCGCCCGAGTAGATCGTCCATTCCCGGCCGCCGACCGTGATCGGCGCCGCAGAAGGGCGTGGCCCCTTCGAAAAGCCGCGCAGGCTGTCCGCAGGGGCATCGGTCTGCACGAGCTCGACATAGGTATTCGACGGGGTCACCCATCCGACCACCGAGACATCGTGGCCGTCGACAGACTCGAGTCGCCCGGAATTGGACTGCCAGCCATCGGGAAGCGCGGGCTCGCGCACCGGGAAGGGCATGTGCTGCGCGTCCTCGACCAGCGCGGAATGCGCGTCGAACTCGGTAACCGGGCCCGGGTCGGGCTTGCCGATCGTCACGAACCCGCCGATCGCGGCGAACACCAGGCACGCCGCGAGAAGAACGACCAGGGACCAGAACATGTCCCTGTTACCCGTCAGGAGCCTCGGTTTATCTGCCACGCGCCCACGGTATCGCAGCCCGTTCTCGATCCTTAAAAGCGCTACTCCCTATAAGGAAAGCGCTCGTACCGGGAACGGGGCGCAGACTATCGACCCTCCGGGTGACACAATGAAGGCACTGTCGATTACCGGCCGATACCCGCGTGCGGGGTGCGGCCAACAGCCAACAGCCAAAGGAGAACCGCCCCACATGCCTTCGAATACCCCGAATCCGCCGGACCGGAACCTCGCGATGGAGCTCGTCCGGGTCACCGAGGCGGCGGCCCTCGCCGCCGGCCGCTGGGTTGGCCGCGGCGACAAGAACGGCGGGGACGGTGCGGCGGTCGACGCCATGCGCCGCCTCGTCTCGACCGTGGAGATGAACGGCGTGGTCGTCATCGGCGAGGGCGAGAAGGACGAGGCGCCCATGCTGTTCAACGGCGAGGAGGTCGGCACCGGCAATGGCCCGGCCGTCGACGTGGCTGTCGATCCCATCGATGGCACGCGCCTCATGGCCGAGGGCCGCCCGAACTCCATCGCGGTCATCGCGGTCTCCGAGCGCGGCACCATGTTCGACCCGTCGGCGGTCTTCTACATGAAGAAGATGGCGGTCGGACCCGAGGGCGTCGGCGTCGTCGACCTCTCCGAGTCGGTCGAGTGGAATATCAAGGCCCTCGCCAAGGCGAAGAAGATGGACGTCGGCGACCTCACCGTCTGCGTCCTCGACCGCCCGCGCCACGCCGACCTCATCGGCGAGATCCGCGAGGCCGGCGCCAAGGTGCGGCTCATCATGGATGGTGACGTCGCCGGTTCCGTCGCCGCGGCCGGTCCCGGCTCGTCGGTCGACATGCTCCTCGGCACCGGCGGCACCCCGGAAGGCATCATCTCCGCCTGCGCGATGAAGAGCCTCGGCGGCGAGATCCAGGGGCAGCTTGCCCCCACCGACGATGCCGAGCTCGCCAAGGCTAAGGACGCCGGCCTCGAACTCTCGAAGATCCTCACCACGAACGACCTGGTCTCCGGCGACAACTGCTTCTTCGCCGCTACCGGGATCACCACGGGCGACATGCTCCGCGGCGTCAGCTACCGCCCCGGCGGCGCGACCACGCGTTCCATCGTCATGCGCTCGCGCTCGGGCACGGTCCGCAACGTCGAGGCGCTGCACCGACTCGACAAGGTCGAGGAGTACTCGCTCGGCTAGAGCCAGCCTGCGCGCACCGGCGGTTCGGCACCTCCGCCGTCATCTCCAATAGGGCCGAAAACGTATCCCGCACCATACCCTCCCAACCTCCCCGGACGTCGGGGCGCGAGCATGCGCCCCGCACCGGGCCTAGCTACGGTGGTGACATGACAACCGAGAACCTTCCCGAAGGCGAATACCGCATCGAACACGACACGATGGGCGAGGTCCGCGTGCCGAAGGACGCGCTCTGGCGCGCACAGACCCAGCGCGCGGTGGAGAACTTCCCCATCTCCTTCCGTCCGCTCGAGCGCCCGCAGATCCGCGCGCTCGGCCTCCTCAAGGGCGCGTGCGCCGCGGTCAACGCCGACCTCGGCCTCCTCGACGCCGAGAAGGCCGAGGCCATCCAGGCCGCCGCGAAGAAGATCGCCGACGGCGAGGTAGACGACCAGTTCCCCATCGACGTCTTCCAGACCGGTTCGGGCACGTCCTCGAACATGAACACCAACGAGGTCATCGCCTCGCTCGCCAAGCAGGCGGGCGTCGAGGTGCACCCCAACGACCACGTCAACATGTCGCAGTCCTCGAACGACACGTTCCCCACCGCGACGCACGTGGCCGCCGCCGAGTCCATCGCGACGTCGCTCATCCCGGCGCTCGAGAAGCTCCACGCAGCGCTCGCCGGCAAGGCCGAGGAGTGGAAGTCCGTGGTCAAGTCGGGCCGCACGCACCTCATGGACGCCGTGCCCGTGACGCTCGGCCAGGAGTTCTCCGGTTACGCCCGCCAGGTCGAGGCCGGCATCGAGCGCCTCCAGGCGGCACTCCCCCGCGTCGCCGAGCTCCCCATCGGCGGCACGGCCGTCGGCACCGGGCTCAATGCACCGGAGGGCTACGGCACCGCCGTGTCGGCGAAGCTCCGCGAGCTCACGGGCGTCGAGTCCCTCTCTCTCGCCAAGGATCCGTTCGAGGCGCAGGCCGCCCGCGACGGTCTCGTCGAGGGCTCGGGCGCGCTGCGCACCATCGCCATTTCGCTGACCAAGATCGCCAACGACGTCCGCTGGATGGGCTCCGGCCCGCTCACCGGTCTCGGCGAGATCCGCCTCCCCGACCTGCAGCCGGGCTCGTCGATCATGCCGGGCAAGGTCAACCCCGTACTCCCCGAGGCGGTTACGCAGGTCGCCGCGCAGGTCGTCGGCAACGACGCCGCCATCGCGTGGGGCGGCGGCAACGGCGCGTTCGAGCTCAACGTCTACATCCCGATGATGGCGCGGAACTTCCTCGAGTCCGTGCACCTCCTCGCCAACGTGTCCGTGCTCTTCGCGGACCGCTGCATCTCGGGCCTCGAGGCCAACACCGAGCGCCTTCGTACGCTGGCCGAGTCTTCGCCGTCGATCGTCACGCCGCTCAACTCGGCGATCGGCTACGAGGAGGCTGCGAAGGTCGCCAAGCAGGCTCTCGCCGAGGGCAAGACGATCCGCCAGACCGTGATCGACCGCGGCCTCGTCCCTGAGAAGCTCTCCGAGGAGGAGCTCGACAAGCGCCTCGACGTGCTCGCCATGGCGAACGTCGAGCGCAAGCGCTAGTCCGCGACAGAAGTAGAGCGCCGGCCGGGATCTCCCGGCCGGCGCTCTCGCCATTTGTAGACCCTTCGCCTATGACGGCGGACGCCGCCTACGCCAGGCGCGCGACGCTCGCGGGCTGCTTCCCACCCTCGGGCTGCCCGGGCGTGAACTCGGCGAGCATGTCCGTGACCAGCTCGGCGATCGGCGACCGCTCCGAGCGCGTGAGAGTGACGTGCGCGAACAGCTTGTGCCCCTTGAGCTTCTCGACGACCGCCCCGATGCCGTCGTGGCGGCCGACGCGGAGGTTGTCGCGCTGGGCGACGTCGTGGGTGAGCACTACCCGCGAGCCCGAGCCGAGACGCGAGAGCACGGTGAGCAGGACGTTCCGCTCGAGGGACTGCGCCTCGTCGACGATGACGAAGGAGTCGTGGAGAGAGCGGCCGCGGATGTGCGTGAGCGGCAGCACCTCGAGGATGTCCCGGTCCATGACCTCGTCGATGACGTTTTCGGAGACGAGCCCCTCGAGGGTGTCGAAGACGGCCTGCGACCACGGGCTCATCTTCTCCGCCTCGGAGCCGGGAAGGTAGCCGAGCTCCTGGCCGCCGACCGCGTAGAGCGGGCGGAAGACGACGATGCGACGCTGCTCGCGGCGCTCGAGCACGGCGTCGAGGCCCGCGCACAGGGCAAGCGCCGACTTGCCGGTGCCGGCGCGTCCGCCGAGCGAGACGATGCCGACCTCCGGGTCGGTGAGCAGGTCGAGGGCGAGGCGCTGCTCGAAGGAGCGGCCCCGCATGCCGAAGAGGTCTCGGTCGCCGCGGACGAGGCGGAGGGTGCCCCCCTCGGCGACGCGCGCCATGGCCGAGGAGGAGCCGGCCTGGAGCGTGAGCCCGCAGTGCACCGGGAGGTCCGCGATGTCGTTCGCGTTGAACAGCGCCCGAGTGGCCTCGGCGTCGAGGCCGCCGCTGGCGAACAGCGTGTCAACCACCTCGGGCGTCGCGCCGAGTTCGGCGGTGCCCGTGTACCCGGTGAGCATCACGTCCTGGGCGCGATACTCCTCGGCGTCGAGCCCGACGGCGCCGGCGCGGACGCGGAGCGGGATGTCCTTGGAGACGAGGACGGTGTCGGCGCCTTCGGCGCGGAGGTTGAGCGCACAGGCGAGGATGCGGGAATCGTTCCCGGAATCCCGGAAACCCGAGGGCAGGATCCTCTGGTCGGTGTGGTTGAGCTCCACGCGGAGGGTGCCGCCTTCGGGGGTGACTTCGATATCACCGTCCAGGCGGCCGTAGCGGGAACGGAACTCTTCCAGGAGCCGGAGTGCCTCGCGGGCGAAATACCCGAGCTCGGGGTGGTGGCGCTTGCCCTCGAGTTCGCCGATGACGGCGATGGGAAGAACCACTTCGTGTTCGGCGAACCGGCTGATCGCCCACGGATCGGAGAGCAACACCGAGGTGTCGAGGACATAGGTACGGATCGTGTGTGCCACGGGAAT
The DNA here is from genome assembly GCF_036741115.1 of Dietzia sp. Classification (NCBI taxonomy): domain Bacteria; kingdom Bacillati; phylum Actinomycetota; class Actinomycetes; order Mycobacteriales; family Dietziaceae; genus Dietzia; species Dietzia sp. Next base: position 26,682 of record NZ_DAINST010000007.1, on the reverse strand, counting down.
CTCCTCGCCCCGGGGCGCCCCAGGGCGTCGTTGGTGTGGATGTCCGTGAAGCGGCTCGGGTTCCCTTGAGGTTCTCGTTCCCCCGGTCCGCTCCGCGAAGCGCCGGAGTGGCGCCTCACACTGCTCACGCTACGGAGCGCCGGTGATAATCACATGACTGTGAGTTAACGGCTCGTGAACATTGGTCCACGCGCATACCACGGCCCGGAACAGCGCATAACACTGTCACCACGAGCCACTCGAGCAAGGCCCGGCTTCCGCCAAAAGCGGACTCGGCCCGCCGCCACAGCCGGATCGCTAGGCTTCGACTCACGCGATGCATCGGCGGCTCAGCCGCCCATAGGAAGGTCCCCTCACTTGTCCACGACGTTCTCGCTCCCCTCCTCGATCGCCCGCGGCCTCCCCGCCGACGGCCCGACCCGCTCGATCGGCTGGTCGCCCTCCGCCGCGGACCGGGCGGCGCGCGCGGCGTTCGGACTCACTTCGGTGATCCCGCCCGCGGCGCTCGGGCTCGCGGCATTCCCGCGCCGGACCTCCGAGGGGCAGCGGCTCGATCCCGTCTTCCAGGTCGGCGACAAGTTCGTCCCGCTTTTCGGCGACAAGCCGCTGTCGGACGAGGTCATCGACTACTCGCGGGAGCGGACGGTCATCGCCGCGTATCACTCGGCCGGGCGGGAGATCCCACTCCCCGTCGTCGAGGACATTTCCATTCCCGTGACGCCGGACGTCGGCGCCACCGGGGCCGGTTCCGGAACCGCGACCGGAGCCGTCATCGGCGCAAGGTACTACCGACCGACCGCGGACGCGGCCCCCGATCTACCGCTGCTCGTCTACGTTCACGGCGGCGGATTCGCCGTGGGTAACCTCGATTCCCACGATGCCGTGTGCCGGTATATCGCCAGGCGAGGCGGCCTCGCGGTGCTCTCGATCGACTATCGCCTCGCGCCCGAGCACCGCTATCCGGCGCCCCTCGACGACACCGTCGCGGCGCTCATCTGGGCCCGGGAGCACGCGGCGGAACTCGGTGTCGATGCCACGCGGATCGCGGTCGGTGG
>NZ_DAINST010000007.1:13329-25617 GCF_036741115.1 Dietzia sp. | reverse complement strand
GAAACCTCTCGACCACGGCGTCTCTCCGGCTCCGGGACGCCGGCGAGGCGCTCCCCGCCTTCCAGCTTCTCGCCGTCCCCGTGACCACGGTGTCCGACCCCGGGACCGCGTCGTACCGGATCTACGCCGAGGGCCCATACCTCACGCGCCAGCACATCGACTACTTCACCTCCGCCTACCTCGGCGGGCAGGACGCCGGGTCGAGCCCTTACGTCTCGCCGCTCGCCGCCGACGACCTGTCGGGGCTCCCGCCGGCGCATGTCGCGGTCGCCGGATTCGATCCGCTGCGCGATCAGGGTGAGGCTTACGCGCGTGCCATGAGCGAGGCCGGGGTGGCGGTGTCGCCGCGCCGCCATCTCTCGCTGGTGCACCCTTTTATGAATTCGGTGGGTGTGAGCCGTGCCGCCCGGTCCGCCGTCGACGAGGCGATCGGCGCGATGCGGATGGCGTTGCGCTACTGATCGCCGGTCGTACGATAGTCCGCATGCGCGCCTCCGTCGTCGAGATGTTTTCCATCGGTATCGGCCCGTCGTCCTCGCATACGGTCGGCCCGATGATCGGCGCGGCGCTCTTCGCGCGCGAGCTCGCGGACCAGCACCCGGGGGCTGTCGCTCGCGTCGAGGTCGATCTGTTCGGTTCGCTCGCCGCAACCGGCCGCGGGCACGGCACCCCGGGCGCCGTGCTCGCCGGGCTCGAGGGCGCCGATCCCACGACGGTCGATGTCGAGCACGTGCGCGCGCTCGGCGCTGGCGAGTGCGACACGCTCACTCTCTCGGGTGGGACCGTGCTCGATATGGATGACGTCTCCGTGTCCCTTCGCATGGACCGCATCGCCACCCGGCACCCGAATACCGTCGATACCCGGGCATTCGATGTCGCCGGGGAGGTTCTGCTGTCGCGTCGGTTCTTCTCCGTCGGCGGCGGATTCGTGGAATTCGACGGCGACTCTACTTTTGTCGATTCCGGGTCCAGGGGCGAGTCTCTGCCGCCGGGGTTCGTCGTCTACTCGTGTGCCGACGATCTGCTTCGCGCATGCACGTCGCGGGGCATGTCGATCTCCCGCCTCGTGAGCGCCAACGAGGCGGTGCTGGCGGGCGAGGGCCTCGCGGAGAAGCATCTGCTCGAGGTGTGGCGCGCGATGCGCGCGTGCATCGAGGCCGGATTCTCCGCCGCCGGGACGCTGCCGGGCGGGCTCGGCGTCGAGCGACGCGCCGCAACGCTGGCCGCTCAACTCGGTTCCACCGATTCAGTGACTCGGACGATGGACACGCTAAATGCCGCGGCCATCGCCGTCAACGAGGAAAACGCCGCCGGGCATCGCGTGGTCACGGCGCCAACGAACGGCGCGGCTGGCATCGTCCCTGCCGTCATGTACTGGGCTTTCGAATGCGGCTGGGACAAGCTCGATGCCCCGGGCTCTGGCGAGCGCACGGAAGCGGCCGAAGACGAACTGGCTGTGCGATTCCTCCTGGCTGCGGGCGGGATTGGCGCGCTCATCAAGGAGCGGGCGTCGATCTCCGGCGCCGAGCTCGGCTGCCAGGGCGAGGTGGGTTCCGCGTGTGCGATGGCGGCGGCGGGGCTCGCGGAGATCATGGGCGGGACGCCAGCTCAGGTGGAGAACGCCGCGGAGATCGGCATCGAGCACAATCTCGGGCTCACCTGCGATCCGGTCGGCGCCCTCGTCCAGATCCCGTGCATCGAGAGGAACGCGGTGGGCGCGGTCAAGGCGGTCAACGCCGCGCTGCTTTCGCTCAAGGGTTCCGGCGAACACCGGGTCTCGCTCGACACCGCCGTCGAGTCCATGCGGCAGACCGGGCTCGACATGATGGACAAGTACAAGGAGACCTCGCTGGGCGGGCTCGCCGTCAACGTCCCGGAGTGTTGAGGAACACGGCGGAGCAGGAGGGCGGTCCTCGGCCCGGCGGGGCCTGGACTCCTCGCCTCGTAGCCCAATTGTTGCTCTGAAAAATCGGTCTGCCCCGGATCGGCTCGCGCGCGCCGTCCATGTCGACAGGACATGGCTTGCACCGCCCCGACGCTGGACAGCGGTATGTCGATCTGGCCGGCCGGCGACCAGGCGAGCGTCCTGTCGGCCGCCGGACACTCCTCGAGAAGCCTGGCAGCGAATCCCTGCCGGTGCCGGAGCGCTCACGGGGAGAACATCCCCCGAGGCTGTACCCAGCGAGAAGAGTGGCGTCGCGTTTGTCGGACAATAAAACTCCCGGTGCCGAGCCAGAGCGGCCACTACCCCCGTTTTAGTGTGCAACGACTACATCACGAAATGCTCTCTCTACCACCGAGGGAGCACGACATCGCTTCCCTCAACTGCACAGACGGCGCCACTACCGCGCGGCGCTGCCCTTCAACCCTCCGTGCCTCTCATGTACGGTCGGCAACGCAAGTCACACACGACCGCGAAATCATTTCCCTCGCGGCCAACCCCAGGAGGACACATCATGGGTTCCATTTCCGACATCTTCGGCCAGGTTTTCGACACCATCGGACAGTTCGTCGACCTCGGCGTCGGAAGCGCCAGCGGTTCGCTCCAGATCGTCTCGGACAGCCTCGGCGGCGAGGCCTAGGTCGCACATAGACTTCGACCCCCGGCCCTTCCCTGCGGGGGGGCCGGGGTTTCGCTATGGGCATGGGCAGCCCTGTCGAGCCTTTAGAGCCGGGCGCTGAAATCCGCCCACACCATCTCGTCCATTGCGCCGTAGATATCGTTTCCGCAGAGGAGCGGAGCTCCTCGGTCACAGGCGTGACCACCAGCCCTGGCGCCACCGCATCGAGCGGGATCCCGGCTCCGGCGAGTCGATGCCCGACCAATTCTGTTTCATTGGATTGGGCTGTATCGAGGCGATCGAGGACAAGGCCGCCGCGCGAGGCGCCGGCGAGCGTAGCAATGCGGCACGCAGTCCAGTGAGGGCTTCGGTGGTTCCGAAGAAGTCGACGGCAGCCGTGGCGTGGGCCGAGCTATGCCGAGAGTCGACGCGGCCCTCCCTCGACGCGCGTATTTCCTATGTCGACGACCCGCCCCGCACGGATACCCGCCGAGACTGCATCGCGATCGAGCAGGGCCCGTGAGTGCCTGCCCACCAACGCATATCCGTTCTCGGCGAGCCAAAGGCCCCGTGCAGCATCTGCCTTCTTGCGGTCCGAGGCGAAGTCGAGCTCGGCCCCGCATGGCTCTTCCGCTCCCTCGGCCTCGCCCCTGGCGCGCTCACCTGCCACCGCGTAGTCGATCTCGCCGAGGCGATCGGCGACGGAACCCATGAACGCATGGAGGAACGAGATCCGCTTTCTCCGTGTCGAGGCGGCGTTCGGGCCGCGCATCGCTGCCATTTCCGTGGTGCTCAACGCGTGGAGTAGTGGCCAGAGGAACTCGAGTCTTTCGAGATGCCTGCGCCGCCCGAAGACCACCGCACCCGCTCGCTCGCGGCCGAACGAATACGAGCAATGCAGCGATTCGGCGACCCTCCCGAACGCAGCGCCGTAGTCCCGCCCGTAGGTAAAACGCATGGGAATCTCTATCCGGACGATATCGGACTCCGCAGCCCCCGGATCCACATCCGACTCGGCGAGCCCTTCCCGCGCCATGAGCTCGAACGCCTTGTTCCGGAACGCCTCTGCTTCTGCGGGCGTAGCAGACCGGTCTGCGCTCTGCCGCAACAGCTTTTCGATCTTCTCTTTGGTCCCCGTGCCGATTGCCATCTCTGCTCTCCGTTTCGTCGCGGCAGCAATGGCCGCGTGGTGTGTTCGGCGCCCCCGCGCCCTCACACCTCACGACGATCCGAGCAGATGGATCGGTTCCCCTGGCATCGACAGGGCGCCCTACTACTTTCGTAGAGCGGAGCCGCCTATCGCTGGCGCCGGCCCCCTCGACCACTCGAGCGTCCACGCCTTGCCCCTGACGCCGGACGTCCGCGCCCAGAACCGCGGCTCTGTTCCCCGGCCTTCCTCGGAGCCGCGCTGCGTCCGGTCTTGCCCCTGGGCTTCTCCCGAACTGCCCCGCCTTTGTCGCGGGCTCGATCCCCGCCTTTTTCCGTCTCCGAAGCCGCGGATCGGGCCTCCGGGCCGCGCGAGGAATTGGCGGTGCGCCCCTGCACGATGCCGACCAATCCCGCGATCGCCTCGTCCTCGCCCCGTTCGGGAAGCCATGCGATGCCGACTCTCGTGCTCGGCGGCTCATCGAGCGGCACGACGACCACGTCCCGGCGAGAATGTGCGCGCGCGAGCGGGAGCGGGAGCTGCCCGAGACCGACGTTCGCCGCGACGAGCTCGACGTGCATCTGCACCTCAGCGGAAGTGGCGACGAGCGGATCGACGGGCTCGACCCAGCGCTCCCCGTCGAGCTCGTCCAGGGACAACGACGCGAAGAGCGACGCCTCGTGGTCCTTGGGGACTAGAACGGACTGCGCCTCGTCGTACAGCGGGATCCGCGCGAGCCCGAGCGGCGCCGAGCGCGGATCGTCCGAGGACTCGCGGACGAAGACCACGTCGAAGCGCTCGGGGCGATCGCCGCCGGTGTTCCCCAGTTCGTCGTGAGCCGAATCGGGCGTAGCGGAGGTGGCGTCCACGGAAATGTCGGCCTCCGGCGTCATTCCGGATGTGCCGCCGAGGAGCCGCGCGGCATCGGACACGCGTGCCTCGGCGAGGTCGAGCACGAATCCCTGCACCTCGACGACCGGAAAGCGCTCGGCCATGCGGCGGAGCCACTTGTCCGGGGCGAGGCCGGGCGGGAAACCGACAGCGAGCGCGACGCGATCGCGCCCGGATGCGGCCGTCGGTTCGGTGCCGGATCCGCCCCCGGACCCGGCACCGGGCGCCTCATGCGGGTTCACGTGATCACCGTTCCAGGTGGGAAGGCGGACGGGACCTAGCCCAGGATCTTCCAGTCCTCGAGGCCGTCGTACAGCGGCTTGGATTGCGCCAGGGCGGTGACCCGGCCGCGGAGCGCCTCGACGTCCGCCTTCTCGCCGCCAACCAGCGCGGCGGCGATGATGTCGGCGACCTCGCGGAACTCGGTATCACCGAAGCCACGCGTCGCCAGCGCCGGGGTGCCGATGCGCAGGCCGGAGGTGACCATCGGCGGACGCGGATCGAAGGGCACTGCATTGCGGTTCACCGTAATCCCCACGGAGTGGAGGAGGTCCTCGGCCTGCTGCCCGTCCATCGCGGAATTGCGCAGGTCGACGAGCACGAGGTGGACGTCGGTGCCGCCGGTGAGCACGTCGACTCCAGCCTCCCGGCAGTCCTCCTGTGTGAGCCGCTCGGCGATGATCTGCGCGCCGGAGATCGTGCGCTTCTGCCGCTCGGCGAACTCGGGCGAGCCCGCGATCTTCATGGCGATGGCCTTCGCCGCGACGGCGTGCATGAGCGGGCCGCCCTGCTGGCCGGGGAACACGGCCGAGTTGATCTTCTTGAACAGGTCGAGATCGTTGGTGAGGATCATGCCCGAGCGCGGGCCGCCGAGGGTCTTGTGCACGGTGGTGGAGACGACATCCGCATACGGGACGGGGCTCGGGTGCAACCCCGCGGCGACGAGGCCGGCGTAGTGCGCCATGTCGACCCAGAGCTTGGCTCCCACCTCGTCGGCGATCTCGCGGAACTTCGCGAAGTCCTGCTGGCGCGGGTACGCCGACCAGCCGGCGATGATCACGGCCGGCTTCTCGGCGACGGCCTGCTCGCGCACCGCGTCCATGTCGATCTGCATGGTCTCCGGGTCCACCTCGTAGGCGACGACGTCGTAGAGCTTGCCCGAGAAGTTGAGCGCCATACCGTGCGTGAGGTGGCCGCCGTGGGCGAGCGACAGGCCCATGATCTTCTCGCCGGGCGTCGCGAGCGCCATGAGCACCGCCGCGTTGGCCTGCGCGCCGGAGTGCGGCTGGACGTTCGCGTACTTCGCGCCGAAGACCTCCTTGGCCCGGTTGCGGGCGAGGTCCTCGGCCTGGTCGACGAACTCGCAACCGCCGTAGTAGCGACGGCCCGGGTAGCCCTCGGCGTACTTGTTGGTGAACACCGAACCCTGCGCCTGCAGTACCGCGCGCGGAACGAAGTTCTCCGAAGCGATCATCTCGAGGGTGTTGCGCTGCCGGCCGAGCTCGCCCGCCATCGCCTCGGCGAGCTCGGGATCGAGCTCGGAAAGCGATACGTTCATCACGTCCACGGAATCAGACATCGTTTGCAGGTTCCTCCCAAGATGGCCACGGTTTCTGCGGTAAGTCTATACTTCCTTGCCCCCGCGGGATCCCAGCGGCTGCGCTTGGGCGATCCCGCTGGATGCACCTGGACGATCCTGCCGGCTGCACCCGAGCGTTCCCGTCGCCCACGTAGCGGCCCATCCGGGCACGCAGCGCTGCCCGGTCTGGAACAATCGGCGGGGGCATTCGGGCAACCGGAAGGGACAGCGTGAGTCGGAGCACCAACGAGCCGTCGCCGTACATCGAGTTCGACAGGCCGCACTGGAAACGACTCCGCCAGTCGATGCCCATGGTGCTCACCGAATCCGATGTCCAGGGGCTGCGCGGCATCCAGGACCACCTCGATCTCGACGAGATCGCGGAGATCTACCTGCCCCTTTCGCGGCTCATCCACCTGCAGGTGTCGTCGCAGCAGCGCCTTTTCCAATCGCGCAATACCTTCCTCGGGCATGCCTCGGAGAAGGGCGTGCCCTTCGTTATCGGCATCGCCGGCTCGGTGGCCGTGGGCAAGTCGACCACCGCGCGCGTGCTCCAGGCGCTCCTCTCGCGCTGGGACTCGCACCCGCGCGTCGATCTGGTCACCACCGACGGCTTCCTCTACCCCAATGCGGAACTGGAACGCCGCAACCTCATGCAGCGCAAGGGCTTCCCGGAGTCGTACGACCGGCGCGCCCTCCTCCGCTTTGTGACGGCGGTCAAATCCGGCGCCTCGGTGGTCGAGGCCCCGGTGTATTCCCATAAGGAATACGACATCGTCCGCGGCGAGAAGATCAGCATCGAGCAGCCGGACATCCTCATCGTCGAGGGCCTCAACGTACTGCAGACGGGTCCGCGGCTCATGGTCTCGGACCTCTTCGATTTCTCGGTGTACGTCGACGCGAAGCTCGAGGACATCGAGAACTGGTACGTCGAGCGGTTCCTGGCCCTGCGTAACACGGCGTTCCAAGACCCGAATTCGCACTTCAACCACTACGCCACGCTCACCGACGATGCCGCGCGCAGCGCTGCCCGGCAGATCTGGGGTTCGGTGAACCGCCCCAATCTCGTGGACAACATCCTGCCCACTCGTCCCCGGGCGACGCTCGTGCTGCGGAAGAATTCGGACCACTCGATTCAGCGGCTGCGCCTGCGCAAGATCTAGGTCCCGGCCGGGACCTTTAGCTCGGGAGGACCACGGGGCAGCCGAGATCCGGGTCGGCGATAACGCGGCACTCGAGGTCGAAGACGTCGCGGAGCGATTCCGGGGTCACCACGTCGGTCGGGGCACCGCGGAAGCGGATCTCGCCGTCGCGCATGGCGACGAGGTCGGTGGCGAAGCGCGCGGCCAGCGCGAGCTCGTGGAGAACGGCGACCACCGTGCGCCCCTCGCGCCGGAGGTCGTCGGCGATCCGGAGGACCTCGAGCTGGTGGGTGATGTCGAGGTACGTGGTCGGCTCGTCGAGAAGGAGCACGTCGGTGTCCTGGGCGAGCACCATCGCGATCCACACGCGCTGGCGCTGCCCGCCGGACAGCTCGTCGACGAAGCGGTCCGCGAGATCTGTGGTCCCCGTTCGCGCCAGCGCCGCGTCGATCGCTTCTTCGTCCTCCCGTGACCACTGCGAGAACAGCGACTGGTGCGGGTAGCGGCCGCGCGCTACGAGGTCCCGGACGCCGATTCCGTCCGGCGCCACCGAGCTCTGCGGCAGCAGCCCGAGTCTGCGCGCGACCTCCTTGGTCCGGTACGAGGAGATGTCCTTGCCGTCGAGGATGATCGAGCCGCCCTGCGGCTTGAGCAACCGCGAGAACGCGCGCAGCAGGGTCGACTTGCCGCAGGCGTTTGGGCCGATGATCGCCGTGAATCCCCCGGGCTCGATGTCGAGCGAGATCCCGTCGAGCACCGACCGGGCCCCGTAGCCCGCGCGCAGCTCGCGCGCGGCGAGCGGACTAGCCGCCACGGCAGCCGCCCCGGCCGTCACACCACTCGAGGCAGCCGCCGGCCCTGCCGAGCCGCCGGCGACCGCGCCGTCCGCCGAGCCGGCGGAGGAAGTCGCGGAGGCGCTGGTGGCCGTGTGGTCCGTCGTCATGGGTGATTCTCCTAGGTGTCTCGGGCTTCGCGGGCGAGGAGCCACACGAGGTAGAGGCCGCCGATGCAGATGGTCACAGCACCGACGGGGAGGTCATTGTCGCCGAAGGCGTGCTGGGCGAGGAGATCGGCCGCGGGGACGAGTGCGGCGCCGACTGCGGCGGAGCCGAGGAGTGTCACCGACTCGCCTGTGTGGCACAGCAGTCGCGCGATCGACGGCGCCGCGAGCGCGACGAAGAGGATCGGCCCGGCGATCGCGGTGGACACAGCCGTCAGGGAAACGCCGAGCACGATGAGCACGAGCTTCGAGCGCTCTACCGGAACGCCCAGCACGGTGGCCACGTCGTCACCGAGCTCGAGGTGGGTGAGGCGCCGCGCGAATCCGGCGAGGGCCAGCGCGAGCACGGCCGCCGCGATCGTCGCGACCACAAGTTCGGTCCAGGTGGTCCCCTTGAGGCTGCCCGCGCCCCACACCGCCACCTCCATGGCGACGTCGAGGTCGCTGGCGATGGAGAACCACGTGTTGAGCGAAGCGAGCATCGCGGCGATGGCGATACCGACGATCACGAAGCGGAAGCCCTGGACACCGCGGCGATACGCGAGCGCGTAGACGAGCAGCGCCGTGGCGAGGCCGCCGAGGACCGCGCCGGCGGAAATCCACCACAGCCCGTGGGCCCCGAGGATCGTCACCACGATGACCCCCGTGTACGCGCCGTTGTTGAAGCCCACGACATCCGGACTGCCCAGCGGGTTCTTGGTGAGCGACTGGAACACCGCACCGGACAACCCCAGCGCCGCGCCGAGGACTATCGCGACGAGCGCGCGCGGCATGCGCCACTCGAACACGACCTTCCGCAGCACCGCCGAGGAATCTCCGGTGAGCACGTCCCACAGCTGCCCGGGGCCCAGCGAAATCGTGCCGAGGCACAAGGACACAGAGGTGCACACGAGGATCGGCACAAGTAGCGCCGCGGCCACGAGGAGCGTTCGCACGCGCAGCTCCATCCCGACACCGCCGACGCGGAGCTGCCAGAACGTCCCCGTCCGTCCCCGCCGCAGCGAAGTCGACACGACCCCACCGGACCTCTCGACCGCGCCCTCCCCGGTGGCGCGCACGTCCGCCGTCACAGGCCCGAGGCCTTGCTTCGGCGAACCAGCAGGATGAGGATCGGCGCGCCGACGAGGGCCATCACCACGCCGACCGGCAGTTCGCCGGAGATGAGGAAACGGCCGATGATGTCGGCGCCGAGCAGCAACGAGGGCGAAAGCAGCATCGTGTACACGATGATCCACCGCTGGTCCGGGCCGAAAATCCAGCGCACCACGTGCGGCACCATGAGCCCGAGGAACGCGATGGGCCCGGCCGCCGCCACCGCACCGCCGCACAGCAGCATGATCGCCAGGAGGCTGCCCGCACGCACGAGCCCGACCTTCGCGCCGAGGCTCGTCGCGGCATCCTCACCGAGGGCCAGCGCGTTGAGCGGCCGCGCGCAGATCAGCGCGATCACGAGCCCCACCAGCACGAACGGAAGAATCGCGCCGAGCGTCTCCGGCGGCCGGTCCGCGATCGTGCCGGCTTCCCAGAAGCGGATCTCGTCGTAGGTCGCGGGATCGAGCAGCCCGATCGCGCGGGTCGAGCCGAGGAGCACCGCGCCGAGCGCCATGCCCACGAGCGTGAGCCGCAACGGGGTCGCGCCCTTCCCGCCCCCGGCCGCGATGACGTAGACGGCAACCGAGGCGATCGCGGCCCCGGCCATCGCGTACCAGACGTACCCGCGCACGCCGTCGAGCCCCAAGAAGGCTATGCCGCATGTGACGGCGAACGCCGCACCCGCATTAACCCCGAGAATGCCCGGATCGGCGAGCGGGTTGCGGGTGACCGCCTGGATGAGCGCACCGGCCACTCCGAGTGCCGCGCCGACCGCCAGGCCGAGGATCGTGCGCGGAATCCGCAGGTCGTGCATGACGATGGAATCGGCCGAGTTGTCCGAGTGCCAGAGCACCTCCCACACACGGCCGAGCGGGACGTAGCCCGAGCCGTAGGCGAGGCTCGCGAAGGTGATGCCCGCGAGGAGCGCCAGCACCACGGCGATTCCGGCGACGTGGATCCCGGCGCTTCTGCGCTTCGGGTTGACTGCCTCGGCATCGGCGGTCCGCTCCGCGGTCCCGGCGGGCACGGAGGGACCAGAGGACCCAGTTGGGCCCGTGGCCTTTTCCTCGACGGCCGTCACGCGCTCACCCCGCTTCCCCACTCGTGCATCGTCGACCCTCGATCCTCCCAGTCGTTCTCCGGCGTCGGCCGTTCGCCCACCCGGTCGATGCTCCGTCTTGACACTCCCTGTGAGAGCCACCGCCTGCCCGGGCCGCCGGGCACGACCGCCCCGCCAGTGCGTTTCCGCAGGCCGAGGATTTAATACGCCCCTAGTATGGACTCCCAATCCTCTCATAGCCTAGCCTTAGCTAAGTGAAAGGTCATCCTCGATTGTAAAGCAGATCGCTGCATGGCTTTTCCCGGGCGCACGAACCGCGCCCGATCCCCCGTCCACCACTCGGCACCGGGCGGACGCGGGAGCGCGCCCGCATCGCCGACCCGCCCGGCGCGGCCATGGAAAGGCAAGAATGACGATCTCCGACAAGCGAAGCAGGCTCCGGCTCCTCACGGCCGGTGCCATGCTCGCGATCTCCGCCCTCGCCGTCTCGGCATGCTCGTCCGCATCGGATTCGGGTAACGGTTCCGGCTCCAGCGAGTCCTCCTCGGCCGAGTCCGCCGGCGAGTCCTCGACGCGGACCGTCTCCACCGAGAACGGCGATATCGAGATCCCGGCCGAGCCGAAGAAGGTCGTCGTCCTCAACAACGCGCTCGCCGGCTACGCCTACCACCTCGACCTCCCCGTCGCGGCCACGGTGCCCGAGTCCGTCGGCAAGCCGGGCGAGCCCGGACAGTTCTGGAAGGACGACGCGGAGAAGAACGGAACCGAGTACCTCCCGTGGTCCAACGACGGCTTCGACCTCGAGTCGATCCTCGCCACCGAGCCCGACCTCATCATCGCCGGCGGCATTGGCTTCCCGTACCGCCACGCGACCCAGCAGTACAAGGACCTCTCCGAGATTGCCCCGACCATCGTGGTCCCGGACTCCCTCGACACGTGGCAAAAGCAGTACGAGTTCCTCGCCAATGCCGTGGGCAAGCCCGAGGTCTACCAGGATGCCGTCAAGACCTACGAGGACAAGGTCACCGAGGTGCGCGACAAGATCACGCCGCCGCCGGCGCCCGTCGCCTACCTGATGTTCTCCGGCAAGGACAAGACGCTCGTCGCTAACGACGAGGTCGGCTACCCCACGACGCTCAAGGAGGTCGGCCTCGAGCCGGCGCCGCTCAAGGCTTCGGGCAAGTTCGAGCCATACGGCGGCTCGGGCGACGCGCTCACCATCTCCAGCGAGCAGATCACGCAGGAGCTCACCATGCCGACCCTGTTCGTCCTCGGCTTCAACAAGGACGTCACGAGCGTCGACCAGCTCAAGAACGACCCGGTGTACTCGAATCTCCCGGCGTTCAAGGACGGCCACGCCTACGACTTGCCGTACTGGATCAACCGTCCGGACTACGACGAGGCTCTCGGCACCCTCGACCTCGTGGAGAAGATGTTCTCCTAGTCGGCCCGACTATCCATAGGTACCCCGCCTACCGGTAGGCGCGTCGCCTCTCCCGGCTCCGCAACCGAGCCCACCCCGAGAAGGCTCCGACCGGGCGCGAATTCGCGCCCGGTCGGAGCCTTCTCGGGGTGGTGTTCTCAGCTACTCGGTAGCGTGCCCTAGCCTGGCAACGGAAAGGATGGTCGATGTCGAAGACGACGCAGCACATTCACGGGCGCCGACCCCAGCCCCGGCCCCGGCCCCGGCGCCGCGCGGCTCGCGCGCTCCCCGCTGTTGCCATCGTGGCGACTGCCGCCCTGGCGCTCTCCGCCTGCGGTGAAGGCAGCAGTTTCGATGATGCCGATTCCGCGAATCGCACCTCGACCGCCGCGC